>CAYNVC010000001.1:0-2073 GCA_964400615.1 uncultured Anaerolineales bacterium
TCCCCGCAGGGGGACGACCGGCTGCAAGCCCGCCAGGGGCGACCTCGGTCGCTGAGAACCGGCAGCCGCACCTGCGTGGTTAACCGCTTGCCTGATCGGCCCCCCGTTATTGAACAAGAGTTGGCTTTCTGTTGCCAAGATGGTACAATTGGCGCACATACTTTGATAATCACATTTCACTCGATTGTAGCACCCCCAGGTGCGGTTTGGAAACAGCGAGGCAAATTCCATCTCGAGGAGCAACCAGAATGATACGCATACTTTCCGGTGCGGACGTGCGCCGCGCTCTGCCGATGCACCAGGCGATTAAAGTGGTCAAGAGGGCTTTTGCCCAGCTTTCCACCGGGCAGGCCCAGGCCCCGCTGCGAACGATGCTGAACGTGCCGCGCCACGACGGAGTCACTTTTTTCATGCCGGGCTATCTCTCCACAGACGATCAGATGGCGGTCAAGATCGTCTCTGTTTTCAACGCCAACCCGGCCCAGGGACTGCCGCTTATCCACGCGCTGGTCGTGGTGATGGACGCGACGACCGGCGCTCCCGCCGCCGTGATGGATGGGGCGTACCTGACCGCACTGCGCACGGGCGCTGCCTCCGGTGCTGCCACCGACCTGCTGGCCCGCCAGGATGCTCGCGTCGCTGCCATCCTGGGCGCGGGGGTGCAGGCCCGCACCCAGTTGGAAGCGGTCTGCGCCGTGCGGCCAATCGAAGAAGCCTGGGTCTATGACCTGTCGCCGGAGCGGGCCGCGAGCTACGCCGCCGAGATGAGCGAGTTGCTGGCGCTGCCGGTGCGCGTGGCCGGTGATCCCTCACAGGCAGTGGGCCGGGCCGACGTTATCTGCACCGCTACCACCTCTCACACCCCCGTTTTCGATGACGACGACGTGCAGCCCGGCGCACACATCAACGCGGTCGGGGCCTACACCCCGCAGATGCAAGAGATTCCGGTGGAAACGGTGCTGCGGGCCCAAGTCGTGATCGATCATCACCAGGCCAGCCTTGCAGAGGCCGGGGATTTGTTGATTCCGATTGAGCGGGGCTTGATGACCGAGGCCCACATCTATGCCGAGTTGGGCGAGATTGTCGCCGGGCGCAAGCCGGGCCGGGAGAGTCGGAACGAGATCACGTTCTTCAAATCGGTGGGCGTGGCGGTGCAGGATGTGGCAGCGGCCACGGCGGTGTTAGAGGCGGCCCGCAGGCTGGGGTTGGGCAGCGAGGTGGCGCTCTAGTGCGGGGTGAGCGGCTGCGCGGTTACGGCCTGGCCCTCACCGCCGCCGCGCTGTGGGCGACGCTGGGCCTCTTTTACCGGGGGCTGGAACAGTACGGCCTCTCTCGTCTCACGATTGTCTTTTACCGGGCGGCGCTCACTGCGCTGATATTGTTTCTCCTCCTGGGCTGGCGGCGGCGCGATTGGCTCTATCTGGCGCGGCAGGATTGGCCCCTTTTCGTCGCGTTGGGGCTGCTCGGCGTGGGCGCTTTTTTCGTCGTCTACATCTATGCCATCGCCCTGATTGGGATGGGGATGGCGGCGGTCTTGATGTACACCGCCCCGGCCTGGGTGACTCTCTTGAGCGCGGCTTTTTTCCAGGAACGGCTGAGTGGGGGCAAAGTTGCAGCGGTCTTGCTGGCCGTCGGAGGGAGCGCCCTGGTCGGACAGATATACGATCCGGCGCGTGTGCGGCTGAACCTGTCCGGCATCCTGGCCGGGCTGGGGGCCGGGTTGACCTACGGCCTCTACACCCTGTTCAGCAAAATTGCCCAGCGCCGGCACACATCCTGGGGCACGCTGGCCTACGCGCTGGGGCTGGGGGCGCTGTTTATGCTCCCATTCCAATCGCCGCCCGACCTGGTGCGGGCCGTCACCGCGCCGGCTCCGCTCTTGTGGCTGTTGATGCTGGCACTGGTTCCCACTTTGGGGGGCGGCGTGGCGTTCAACGCGGCGCTGCGCCGTATACCGGCCAGCAGCGCCAGCATCGTCGCCACGTTAGAGCCGGTCATCGCTGCCTCGTTGGGATGGGCATTTCTCGACGAGCGCATGGAAGGATTGCAGCTCGTGGGGGCCGGGTTGGTGCT
>CAYNVC010000001.1:2173-4531 GCA_964400615.1 uncultured Anaerolineales bacterium
CATTTCTCGACGAGCGCATGGAAGGATTGCAGCTCGTGGGGGCCGGGTTGGTGCTGGGGGCGGTGGTGTTTTGCAGCTCGAAAACCGCGCGCCGCTCCTGAATCCACAGGTATGACTGACTGGTGGACAAATTCGAGAGGGTGCGCGTCATATTTTTGCGTGCCGCGGAGCACGGGCACACCAGAACGCGGCCATCCTGGCCGCATGCGGGCGGGGACACCCGCGTTCCGGCTGGCACACTGGAACGCGGCCATCCTGGCCGCACGCGGGCGGGGACGCCCGCGCTCCCAGGCAAAACCAGCCATCCGGCGCAAAAAAGTGACTCACACCCAATTCGAGAAGCGATATTGACAATAATCGAGTATCACGCTATCATTAGCTCATGATTGGATTAGAGACTTGGAGGTGACAAATGGCTCGAAATTTATCCCCCACGCATTCGTTCTATCGTTCCCCCTGGTTCAAATTGGCTTTGCCCCTGTTGTTGGCCCTCTTTGCCGTTCTGGCCCTCAACCTGGCGCTGACCGTTCCCCGCCAGACCGCGCTGGCCCACACCGTCGCCGTTGACGGTGACGGCGCGGACTGGGTGATGAGCGCGACCACCCAGGTCAACCTGGGCCACGTCGTCCGCGATACCGCCCAGCGGGGCGAGTACGTCTGGCGCGACAACCCCGGCGACCAGCGGGCCGTCTTTTCCGACACCGTGCAGGAAGACCTGACTCAGTTCCGCGTCACCGCCGACCGGAGCAACCTCTACCTGACCGCCTGGATGAGCGACGTCATCACCGGAACCGGCAACGGTGCGCCGCAGATTCGTGTGGCGATAGATACCGACCGCGTCGCCAACTCTGGCGTGGCCTCGCTGGGCAGCAGCAGTGAAACCTCGACCACCGTCACGGCCACCTGGGAATACCTGCTCGTCACCCCCTTTGGCAGCGGTGGCAGCCAGGTTGTCCTCTACCAGGGCAGTCTCGGCTCGAGCACGCTGACCGGCACGGCGAGCGTCAGCACGAACACCGACGTGATCGAGTTCTCCGTCCCCTGGGCCGCGCTGGGGATGAGCGCCCCGCCCACCCTCCCCTTGCGCTTTACCGTCGCCTCATTCCGCTCCCAGGCGGACAACTCCACCCAGGACGTTGCCGCCGGCAGCGACGCCCTCGACGCCGTCACCAACTATGGCGACCCCGGCGACACTTCCAACACCTCGGTGGAGGTGGGCGACGGCGTGGTGGACTATTATTTCGATCTCTGGTTCGAGCCGGACGGCGACGTCTACGCGCCGCTGCTCGTCTCCGAGGTGCTGTACGATACTTCTGCCGTAGCATATGATTTTATAGAAATTTACAACGCCAGTCCTGTTTCTATAAATTTAGCAGGTTACAAAGTAGGTGACGAGGAAGCCATTGGTGCTGGTGAGGGAATGGAGCAATTTCCCGGTGGTTGGATTGCACCAGGTGCTGTCATTGTCTGGGCACACAGCACCGACGAATTCACGGCTACCTATGGCTTTTTGCCTGATTACGCTCATTATGATGACGGCCACCCCGTTTCGACAACCAGCCGATACCTCACCTGGGCAAGCGGGTGGATCAATCTGGCACTCGCCGATGAAGTGATTCTACTCGATGGTTCCGATACTGCCATTGACGTGATTGAATGGAACGACTCGTCTCCAGACTGGCCCGGCCTGACCAACACCGACTTTGGCGTCAGCAACGGCGAGAGCATGGAACGCGCCCCCGCCGACCGGGATACCAACGACATCGCGCTCGATTTCCGCGTTCAGCCCAACGACGGCACGCCGGGCTGGGCTGTGCTGCCTGCCGCCAACCTGCACCCCCCGCGCAACTCTATCACCGCCGCGCTCACCACCACCGTCTCGGCATCACTGGGCGACCAGATCAGCCCCACCACCGTCACCAGCGTCACCTTTGCCATCCACGCCATGCAGAGCGGCCTGGTCACAGAGACCCACGGCGTGAGCGGCGCTACCCTCGTCGTCACCCCGGCCAACTCATTCCACCAGGGCGAACTGGTGTACGCCATCGCCACCACGCGGACGCTCAACTCCTCGGGCCAGCAGGTAGCCGCCGCCTCCCAGTGGCAGTTCAACGCTGGAGTGGTCACCACCCGCTGCGTGGGTGGCTTTGTCTCCGACACCGTCGCCTCGGCCAACCTGGTCGGTGTCTCCACCAGCAGTGTGGCCTGGGGCGATTATGACGGCGACGGCGACCTGGACATCCTGCTCACGGGGTATGACGACAGCGGCGGCGTTGCCTATGTGTACGAGTACACGAACACCACTTTTGTCACCGATACTGCCGCCTCGGCTAGCCTGACAGGCGTGTACAGGAGCAG
>CAYNVC010000001.1:4631-25066 GCA_964400615.1 uncultured Anaerolineales bacterium
CGTGGCCTGGGGCGATTACGATAACGACGGCGACCTGGACATCCTGCTCACGGGGACTCCCGATGGCTCTAATCGCATTGCCTATGTGTACGAGTACACGAACACCACTTTTGCTCTTGACACTGCTGCCTCGGCCAACCTGGTCGGCGTCTCAGATAGCAGCGTGGCCTGGGGCGATTACGATAACGACGGCGACCTGGACATCCTGCTCACGGGGCAGGATAGCGGCAACGGCTACAACGCCCTGGTCTACGAGAACCAGTCCGGCCTCTTTGTCACCGATACCGTCGCCTCGGCCAACTTGACCGGGGTAGCATTCAGCAGCGTGGCCTGGGGCGATTACGATAACGACGGCGACCTGGATATCCTGCTCACGGGGTCTCCTGATGGCTTTAACGGCATCTCCTATGTGTACGAAAACACCGGTTCTAGCTTTGTCACTGACACTGCCGCCTCAGCCAATCTGGCTGATGTGTATGGCGGCAGCGTGGCCTGGGGTGATTACGATAACGACGGCGACCTGGACATCCTGCTCACGGGGCAGGATAGCAGCGGCGGCAACACCCTGGTCTACGAGAACCAGGCCGGTCTCTTTGTCACCGATACACTGGCTTCAACCAACCTGATCGGCGTGTACGCCAGCAGCGTGGCCTGGGGCGATTACGACAACGATGGCGACCTGGACATCCTGCTTGCGGGGCGGGATGGCCTTGCCAGTTCCAAAGCACTGGTCTACGAGAACCGGGCTGGTCTCTTTATTATTGACACCATCGCCTCGGCCAATCTAACCAGCGTTTACTACAGCAGCGTGGCCTGGGGCGATTACGACAATGACTCTGATTTGGACATCCTGCTCACGGGTTATGACGGCATCAGATCTATCGCCCAGGTCTACCGCAACGACGATTGCGTCGCCGACCTCGTCGTCACCAAATCCGCCGACCCCGAACCTGCCGTGGCCGGGATGCCGCTCACCTACACTATTCTCATCACCAATACCGGCAACCTGACCGCCACCCACGTCACCATCAGCGATACACTGCATCCCTCCACCACGCTGCAAACGCTCGACCAGCGGGACAATAGCCGGGCCGAGTTCGACTCTGGCACGCACCAAAACACCCGCTGGTACGACCCCCGTCCCGGCTACGACTATAACGACGAGTGGCTGGAAATCGCGGATACGTCGTTCGCCACGGGTGTCTACACCTCGCACGTGTTCGACGCCCGCAACGTGGTCAGTTGGACCCAAATCGAGTGGCGCCCGCGCCGCCCCACCTGGAAGCCGCTCCCCGATAACGGCGCGACCGAGGAGGATTACGTCTACGGCGAGGCGGATATGGGCGGCAACCGCCTGTTGCTGCACCTGGATTCACTGGCCGCATCCACCGTCACCGACACCTCCGGCCTGGGCAACGACGGCTCCTGCCCCGCCACGGTCAGCGAGACCTGCCCCACCGCCGGGGCGGCGGGCCGCTTCAACGGCGCGCTCTCCTTCGATGGTACACTCAGCCAGACCGTCTCCATCACCGACACCCACGACCCGCTCCGTTATGCGCTCGAGCTGTGGGTTTATCCCACCGTCGTTACCGACACCAGCTTTATCCTGCGCACCGATACGCCCACCGGGACCGCGCTCCACTACTCCCACCTGCTGGGCATCGTGGACGGTCACTTTCAACACACGCTCTACGACGGCGCGTACCACACCATCACCTCCACCACGCCGGTCGCAACCAACACCTGGTATCACCTGGTCGGCACGGCCGAGAGCAACGGCGATATGAAGCTGTTCGTGGATGGCGTGCAGGAGGCCCAATTGGACGGCATCGGCTCGCTGTGGACGTCCGGCGGCTGGTACAGGCTCGGCTCGACCTATGGCCCCACCGGCACGGCCCGCTATTTCTCCGGCCGGCTGGACGAGGTGGCGGTCTACAGCCGCACCCTCTCCGCCGGCGAGGTTTTGGATCACTACCTGCGCGGTGCGTTGCGCCTCAGCTTTGAGGTGCGTTCCTGCGACGACCCCGCCTGCGCGGGCGAAAGTTGGAGCGGCTCTTACTCGGAGCAGACCAACACCGGGCTGGATTGGCCCACGGTCGCGTTCTCGCCCACCATCACCGACAACCGTTACTTCCAGTACCGCGCCACGCTGGAGACCGACGCCGCCGCTTACTCGCCGCAATTGCTGTGGGTGCGCGTCCATCCTGACCACCGGGCCGTTTTTGCCAGCCAGGGCAGTTGCGTTGCGCAGCCGCGTGCCTTTACCTGCGACCTGGGCGATCTGGGTGGCGGAGGAGTCGTCAGCCTCACCGCGTTCGTCAACGTCAACCCTTCGATGTTGGGGATTATCACCAACAGCGTCACCGTCAGCGCCACCAACGACATCACCACGTCCAATAACAGCACCACCGTCACCTCGACCGTAGAGTCGGAGGTCTATCTCAGCATCCACAAGTACGACGACGACGACCCCGACCACGACGGGTACAACGAGTGGAACCACGGCGCTGCCGACCCGGTCAACCCCGGCTACCCGATGACCTACACGCTGGAGGTGCACAACGGCGGCCCCAGCGACGCCTGGAACGTCTGGATCAGTGACACGCTGCCCATCACCGTGACCGGCGTCGCCGCGCACGGCAACTGGTCACCCCAGTGCACGTTCACCACGCACACCGTCTCCTGCACCGTCGCCCACCTGGGTGATTACACCTGGCGTCACCTGATCGTCACCGGAACCGCGCCGCTCACCATCGGCTGGATCACCAACACTGCCTGGGTCACTGCCGGCTCCAGCACCGTCTACACCACCTCCCATCTCAGCGATACCGAGACCACGCTCATCACCCCGCTGGCCGATCTCGCCATCGTCAAGAGCGGCAGCCCCGACCCGGTTGATCCCGGCGCGGTCATCACCTTTACCGTCGTCGTCACCAACAATGGCCCCTCACCTGCCGCCGGCGTGGTCGTGACCGACACCATCTATCCGGACGGCGCCGTCTCTTCCGCCGCCGGATGGTGGTGCAGCCCATCCTCCGGCCCCGAGATCATCTGCTCTCTGCTCGGCGGCCTGAGCTCGGGCGCGTCCGCCAGTTTCCAGATCACCGCCACCGCGCCGGTCAGCGGGATCGTCTCCAACCGGGCGGAGGTTGGCTCTCCTCTCTACGACCCGGACGAGGAGAACAACGTCGCCTACGCCTACGTCGGCGTGCGCCCCGTTGCCGATCTGCACATTCGCAAAGCGGACGTGCGCGACCCGGTGGAGGCCGGAGCACCGCTCACCTACACGCTCACGGTCAGCAACAGTGGCTACGTGGACGCCGGGGCGCTCGGCACGAGTGTGGTTAGAGAGGCTCACCGTTCCATCCGCATCCCCTGGGGCGGGCGGGCGCGGCCCTACCCCGCCAGAGTTTACCTCGGCGGCATCGCGGGCCAGGTTCGGGGGATCACGGTCACGCTCTACAGCCTGCAACACACCTATCCCGGCGACCTGGAGGTGCTGCTCGTCGGGCCGGGCGGCCAGAGCGCGGTGTTGATGGCGAACGTGGGCGGCGGCGTGGACGTGAGCGCCACGCTGACCATCAACGATGGCGGTCAGGCTATGCCCCTCAGCGGCACACTCACCTCCACCATCGTCTACCGGCCCACCAGCTACGGCCTCACCGGCGACCTGCCGCCCTCTGCCCCCGCCGGCCCCTATGGCGGCAGCCTTTCTACCTTTTACGGCAACGACCCCAACGGGGTATGGCGGCTCTACATCTACGACACCTTTGGCTCCGACGGCGGCTACCTGTTGCACGGGTGGGGGCTGCAAATCCACGCTCTGACCACCGACACCGTCACGCTGAGCGACACGCTCCCCTCCGGCCTGACCGGCGTGAGCGTGGACGCGCCCGCCGGGTGGGTGCGGACGGGCAACGATCCGCTGACGTTTGAGACGGACCTGCTGCCGGTCGGCGCGGTCGAGGTGTTCACAATCACCGCCACCGCCCCCATCACCGGCGGCGTCATCACCAACACCGCTGCCATCACCTCCACCACGGCCGATTTCTGGCCCGACTCGAACCGGGACACGATCACGACCACCATCATGGCCGTGGCGGATCTGGCGATCACCAAGACGGTCGACCCGCCCGACGTGGTTGCCCCCGGCGAGCCGCTCACCTACACGTTGACCGTCAGCAACTCTGGCCCCAGCCCGGTGCAGACCGTCACCGTGACGGACACGCTGCCCGCCGGACTGAGCGGCGTCAACGCACCCACTTACTGTAACCTGGCCCTGCCCGCGCTGACCTGCACGTTGAACGGCGGCCTGGCCCCCGGCGGGACGGTGGACGTGGTCATCACCGCCACCGCGCCCATCACGCCCGGCGTCATCACCAACACCGCCGGCGTGACCGCCACCGTCACCGACCCCGACCCGCTCAACAACAGCGCGTTCGTCACCGTCACCGTGGCCGAGCAGGCGGATTTGCAGATCGTCAAGACGGTAGAGCCGGCGCTTGTGCTTCCCAACGGGCTGCTCACCTACACGCTGCACATCACCAACGCCGGGCCGAGCGCGGCGCAGGTTATCACCGTGGGCGACTTTATCAGCGGCGTGGTCGGAACCGGAGTGCCATCCGGCACGGGTTGGAGCTGCACGCAGGCGAGCCTCGCGTTCACCTGCACCAGGTCCAGCCTCAGCGTGGGGCAGTCGAGTATCGTCTTTACCGCCACCGCGCCCGCCAGCGGCGGTACACTCGCCAACTTTGCCTTTATCGCCGCCGCTGCGCCGTCCGATCCCGACCTGCTGAACAACACCCACCTCATCACCACGCCGGTCAGATTCCCGCCGACCGTCAGCGTGCCGTTCGAGGATTACGTCACCGCCGAGGACGTGAGCCGGGTCGTCACCTTTACCGTCGGCGACCCGGATACGCCGCTCGCCAGCCTGAGCCTGGCGGCGGCGGTCGAGAACACCGCCCTGATCCAGTCCGTCGCCTTTGGCGGCGCGGGGGTCAACCGCACGCTGACCATCACGCCGGCCGCCGATATGAACGGCCAGAGCGCCATCACGATCACCGTCACCGACGACGTGGGGTTGAGCGATAGCGACGTTTTCACGCTGACCGTGACGCCGGTCAACGACGCGCCGTACTTTACCAGCACGCCGGTGGAGACCGCCACCGTGGGTGAACTCTACACTTATGCCATCACCGCCGACGACGTTGACCTGGCGCACGAGGGGGACGTGTTGACCATCACCGCCCCGACCGCGCCGGCCTGGCTCACGTTCAGCGACAACGGGAACGGCACGGCCTTGCTGAGCGGCACGCCGGCCGAGGCCGACCTGGGCGATCACGCGGTCTCGCTGCTGGTGCGCGATAGCGGCGGGCTGACCGACACGCAGACCTTTACCATCACCGTCTCGCCGGGCCGGTACGACATCTTTATGCCGCTCGTGCTCAAGAATTACGCCGTCGCGCCGGACCTGGTGGTGGACTCCATCGTCGCCACGCGGGACGGGGTGACAGTCACCATCAGCAACCAGGGGCCGGCGCCGGTCGAGGGGCTGGTGGCGAACGAGTTCTGGGTGGACGTGTACTTTGACCCCTCCTCCGCCCCCACCTACAACCAGACCTGGGAGTTTTTGTGCGATCACGGCCTGGTCTGGGGTGTGACGGCGGACGCGCTGCCGCTCGACCCCGGCGAGACGCTGGTGTTGACCGTGGGTGGCGCCTACTACCGGGCGGACAAGAGCAACGTTGTTTGGCCGCTCGCGGCGGGTACGGAGGTGTGGGCGCAGGTGGATTCGGCCAACGAGAACACCACCTACGGCGCGGTGGAGGAGAACCACGAGATCGTGGGGATGCCGTACAACAACGTCACCCAGATGCCCGGCACGGTCGCTGTTGCCAAATTCGACCGCTTGCCGCGCAAGCCGTAGGAATAGAAAGAAACCTGGTTTCTTTCTCACAGGAGAAATTGCCATGAGAAACAAATCAATCGCCTGGTTGCTCTTTGTCGGCGTTATGGCTTGTGCCTTGCTGGGGGTTGCGTCCCTGCTAGAGCCGGCGCGCGCTCTGCCGCCCCGCCCACCGACACCCACTTTCTCCCCCTCTCCCACCCCCGTGCCCCCGCCCTCCGACCTCGGCCCTGCTGTGGCCCAGATCGAACTGCACGCCCAATTTCCCTCCGACTGGCCCTGGAACGAGGTCAATTGGCAAGAGCTGTGGACGGTCGTCCAGTGGCGGGATAACGATGGCCGGTGGTACGACGTCGCGGGCTGGCGGGGCACGCTCGACCGCGTCCTGGTGGACGAGAACGACGAGATCGTCGGGCGCAAGACCTGGTGGGTCGCCAGTGGCAACCTGGGCGGCGGGCCGTTCCGCTGGATGGTCTACCGGGAGGAGGGAGGGGCGCTGCTCGTCGCCAGCGACGAGTTCACCCTTCCATCCCAGAACGGCCAGATCACGCCGGTCGAGGTGTTGCTGGCGTACTGATACGAGGCTGGCTGGCAACGTAGGGCAAGTTACCAACTTGCCCTACACAACCGCCGACGTAGCGCAAGTTGCCAACTTGCGTATCGCCAAGTTACCAACTTATCCTACGCAACCACAACGTAGCGCAAGTTGGCAAGTTACCAACTTGCCCTACACAACCACCGACGTAGCGCAAGTTGCCAACTTGCGTATCGCCAAGTTACCAACTTATCCTACGCAACCACCGACGTAGCGCAAGTTGCCAACTTGCGTATCGCCAAGTTGGCAACTTGCGTTTTGCCAATTCCAACCAGGAGAAATTATATGCGTATTCTCATCACCGGCGGGGCCGGGTTCATCGGCTCCCACCTCTGCGACCGGCTGCTGGCCGACGGCCACCAGGTCATCGCTATGGATAACCTCAGCACCGGCAGCGTGGATAACCTGGCTCACCTGTCCGGGCAGGAAGGGTTCCATTTCATCAAACACGACGTGACCAACTATATCTTTGTCGAAGGCCCCCTCGACGCGGTGCTCCACCTGGCGAGCCTGCCCAGCCCGGTTGACTATCTCAACCTGCCGATCCAGACGCTCAAAGTGGGGGCGTTGGGCACGCACAAGACGCTGGGGCTGGCGCTGGAAAAAGGGGCCAGGTTTCTGCTTGCCTCCACCTCCGAGGTCTATGGCGACCCGCTGGTGCACCCGCAGCACGAAGGGTACTGGGGGAACGTCAACCCGGTTGGCCCGCGCGGCGTCTACGACGAGAGCAAGCGTTTTGCCGAGGCGCTGACGATGGCCTACCACCACTATCACGACGTGGAGACGCGCATCGTGCGTATTTTCAACACTTTTGGCCCCAGAATGCGGATGGACGACGGGCGGGTGGTGCCTAATTTTATCTGCCAGGCGTTGCGCGGCGAACCGCTCACCGTCTACGACGACGGCTCTCGCACCCGCTCTTTTTGCTACGTCTCGGATCTGGTGGAGGGGATAGTACAACTGCTCAACTCGGACGAATCCACCCCGGTCAATATGGGCAATCCCACCGAGATGACCATTCTCGATTTCGCCTACAAGGTGCTCGAGCTGACCGGCAGCGACTCGTCCATCAAATTCATCACTCCCACTGACGTGCGCACTGCCGACGACCCCAAGGTGCGCTGCCCCGACATCGGCAAAGCGCAGCGGGTATTGGGGTGGAGGCCGCAGGTCTCGCTGGACGATGGGCTGCGGCGGACGATTGCGTACTTTGGCGATAGGATTCAAGGCGAGTAGAAAAGTGGGAGGGAGCGAATGCAAGTCACCGTCTTTGGCGCTGGGATGGTCGGAAGCGCCATCGCCCGGGATCTGAGCCGCGAACCGGGCTGGCGTGTCACCGCCGCCGACCGTGACCCGCAGGCGCTGGCGAGGCTGGCGGCCCAGTCGCCGGTCGAGACGGTGCGGGCCGACCTGAGAGAGAACGGGGCCGTCCCCGCGCTGGTCTCCGGCAGTGACCTGGTGATCAGCGCCGTTCCCGGATTTATGGGGTTCGATGTCCTGCAAAGTGTCATCGAGGCCGGCAAGAACGTCGTGGATATATCGTTCTTTGACGCGGACCCTTTCCTGCTCGACGATCTGGCCAGGGACAGACAGGTCACGGCGGTAGTTGATTGTGGAGTCGCGCCGGGTTTGTGCAACGTCATCGCCGGGCGCGTGTATGGCCTGTTGGACCAGACGGAGCGATACGTTTGTTACGTTGGCGGGCTGCCTCAGATACGGCGCTGGCCGTTCGAGTACAAGGCTGCTTTTTCGCCTTTGGACGTGTTGGAAGAATATACCCGTCCCGCCAGGTTCGTAGAATGTGGCCGCCAGGTCGTCCGCCCGGCCCTCTCCGAGGTCGAGTTGATCGACTTTCCAGACGTGGGCACGTTGGAAGCGTTCAACACGGATGGTTTACGTACTTTGTTGGACACGCTGGACATTCCATTTATGCGCGAAAAGACACTGCGCTACCCCGGTCACGCCAACCTGATGCGTGTCTTGAGAGAAAGCGGTTTCTTCGAGACTGCCCCGGTCGAGGTGGACGGGCAAGAGGTCAGGCCGCTCTCTTTGACTTCTCGACTGCTCTTTGACCGCTGGCGTCTGGAGGAGGGCGAGGCGGATTTTACATTGATGCAGGTCGTGGTGGAGGGGCAGAAGGAGGGGCGCAGGTTGCGCTACACCTACAACCTGCTGGATCGGTACGATGAGGAGACCGGGATCACCTCGATGGCCCGCACGACGGGCTACACTTGCGCCATTGTGGCCCGTCAGGTCGGCAGGGGGCTGTTCAGCCGAAAGGGAATATGCCCCCCCGAGTTCGTCGGGCGCGTGTCCGAGTGTTACGACGATTTGTTGAGCGGGTACGAGGCGCGGGGCATTCGGCTGACGGAGACGATCACCGGTTAGAGGTGGCCGGTACTCGTATGCGCTGCGCCGTCGTGAACAGGTAGCGCGGGGGGCTGGGCGACTCACGACGTATCCATTACCATCTCTTCCAGACCGGTGTGGCCTGACCCCGCCAGACCAATCAATTCTCACTCAACCCTGTTGTGGTTGTCCGCCTGTGATTCGATGCTCTCGACGGGAAATTCACCCCACCGCTATGCCATTTGGCCTCCGGCGTATCTGCTGGCCTGGAACGGGCCATTGGTTACGTCCCTGGGGCTGGCGTTGGCCCTCGCCGCCGGGCTGCTGCTGATTCAGCTGACGCCGTTGGGTGGCCTGCTCTTTGTCGGTCTGGCTGCCTTGAGCGTGGCGACGGCGATCGAGCCACTGGTAGGGCTGGCGGCGGCGCTCTTCCTCGGCCCGCTGTGGGCCTACCTGCGGGCCGAGATACCCCAGGTTCCGGCGCAAATTTCCCAGTTCTTTGTCGCGTTGACTCTGGCGGTCTGGCTGGCGCGGGGGCTGGCCCGCCGGGAAATCCGCCTCCCCAATCCGCTGGACAACCGCACGGGATCGCCCTTGTTGCCGCTGCTCCTGTTCCTCGGCGCGGCGCTGCTCTCGCTGTGGGACGCGGTCGAATTGCCGGTCTATGGCCTGCCTGAGTTTATCAAATGGGTGCAGATTCTGTTGCTGTTCCTCTTTGTGAGCGACTATCTCACCCCGCGCAGGTTCCCCTGGCTGCTGGGCGTGCTGCTCGTGGGCGGGTTGTTCCAGGCCGGGGTGGGAGTGTGGCAGTTTGGCCTGCGCGGAGCAGGCCCCCCTCATTTTGCCATCCCGGCCCTCGGCGAGCGCTTTTATCGCGCCTACGGCACGTTCGAGCAGCCAAATCCGTATGCCGGGTTCCTGGGGTTGATGTTGCCGTTGGCGTTGGGCGGCGTGTGGGGGACGGCGGTGTCCTGGTGGACAAAGAGGGAAAAGCGAGCAGACGAATGGCCGCGCTTGTCTTTTTACCTTCTTGCCGCTGCTGCAATGCTGGCCGCCCTGGCGATGTCCTGGAGCCGGGGGGCGTGGCTGGGAGCGGGCGCGGCGCTGACGGTGATGGCGCTCGCGCTGCCGCGCCGGACGCGCTGGGGGATACTGTTGGTCGTTCTGCTCGTCGGCGGGGGGATGGGGCTATACCTGGCTGGCCTGGTGCCACCCTCCGTCGCCGCTCGCCTGACCAGCTTTGTCAATGATGTGCGGTTCACGGACGTGCGCGGGGTGGGGATAAACGACGCCAATTATGCCGTCATCGAACGGTTGGCGCACTGGCAGGCGGCTTGGGAGATGCTGCGCTACAACCTGTGGACGGGGGTCGGATTTGGCTGTTACGAACCGGCTTATCGTGATTTCGCGCTCATCAACTGGCCCATCCCGCTGGGACACGCGCACAATTTTTACTTGAACATTGCCGCCGAAACGGGGATCATTGGCCTGATTGCTTACCTGCTCCTGTGGGGAGCGGTCTTTTGGCAGACCTGGCGGGCCACCCGCTGCACCACTGGCTTGCTGCGCGGCACGGCGCTTGGCTTGTTGGGTGTCTGGACACATTTGAGCGTCCACAATGCGCTCGATAACCTCTACGTCAACAACGTCCATCTGTACGTCGGCGCCTTGCTGGGACTGTTGGCCTGGATCGTTCGCTCTTGCCGCCACACCCAATCCGAGTTATAATTGCAATGAGAGCGATGTGCGGGGAACCAGATTTGCAGCACATCGGAGGAGTGTGAAATATGCCGGGAGTGCAAAGCATACGAGACATCCAGACGCCCGAAATGGCCGCCTGGATACAAACAATCACATTTTCGATAGTTCAAGAGCAGATAGAAAAGACGCGCCAAAGTATCCGCAACGACGCGCTGCGGAGTTTGGAGCGCGCGGTCGCCCAATTCCAGGCCCACACCGATAGCCGGCTCGATCGTCTCGAGATCGTCGTCGGAGAATTGGCGGAGGCGCAAAAGCGCACCGAAATGCGGGTCGAGGAACTGGCGGAGGCGCAAAAGCGTACCGAAGCGCGGGTTGAGGAGCTGGCGGAGGCGCAAAAGCGCACCGAAGCGCGGGTCGGGGAGCTGGCGGAGGCGCAAAAGCGCACCGAGGCGCGGCTCGATCGTTTGGAGATCGTCGTCGGGGAACTGGCAGAGGCGCAAAAGCGCGCCGAAGCGCGGCTCGATCGTCTGGAGATCGTCGTCGGGGAGCTGGCGGAGGCGCAAAAGCGCACCGAAGAGCAGGTTACACTGTTGGTCGCCAACCAGCGGATGATATTGGGGCGCTTGGACAACCTGGAAAGTCAGGTTGGCCTGATCGGCAACCTGTTGGGCATTGAGGCAGAGGGCGAGGCGGAAGAAATACTGGTGTACATTTTGGGGCAAAAAGGATACAGGTTGATAGATAACCCGCATGCTCTGGCTATGAACGGAGAGGTGGACATAGTGTTGCAGGTCGAGACGCCGGAGGGAGAGCAAGCTTTTGTTTTAACCGAGGTCAAGGCTCGCGCCCGGCTCAAGGAACTACGCCGCTGGTCGGGTCGCCTGCACGATGCTGCTTTCCGGCAGCGCCTGGCCGATGCGGGAGTGACCGGGCCGTTCCTGCCCTACTTTTTTGGGTTGCGTGTGTATCAGGTGGTGGACGAGGAAGCCGCGCGGTTGGGGATAGGAGTTTTTGACCCTAACGGAGAGCGGGTTGCACCGGCACTGCTTCAATAAATGGTATCTATGGAAAACTTGACCGCCCGTTTTCTCACCGCCGTTCGAGATAACCGCAAAGAGATCGGGCGGTTTCTCAAATTTTCCGTCGTCGGCACGCTCGGCGCGGTGGTGGATTTTGGGACACTTTACCTGCTGCACGTCGTCGTGGGGCTGCCAATAATCCTGGCTAACACCTGCTCGTTCACCGCCGCTGTGTTGAGCAATTTTATCTGGAACCGGTACTGGACGTATCCTGATTCCCGCTCGAAGCCGATCCGCACCCAACTGGGGCAATTTTTCGTCGTCAACGTGGTGGGATGGGGAATCAACACCGGCATACTGTTGCTACTCCGCTTCCCCTGCACCCGGTTCGTCAGCAGTGTGGGGTTAAAGCTGGCGCTCGTTTTGGAAGGGGAGAGGGCCTACAAGCTGGGCTATAACCTGGCCAAAGCTATTGCAACCGGTGTGGTTCTGTTCTGGAACTTTATCGTCAATCGCATCTGGACCTATTCGGACGTGGATTGATGCGGATTGGGATCGACTATACCGCCGCTGTGCGCCAGGGCGGTGGCATTGGACGTTACACCCGCGAGTTGATCGGCGCACTCCTGGCGTTGCCAACCGCGCACCAGTATACTATCTTTGCCGCCGTCGGGGGACTGCCGCGTGCCCATTGGCGGCGCGAACTGGACCGGCTGCACACCATCTCCCATTCGCCCTTCGCCATGCGCCATTCGCCCTTCGCCATTCGCAATTCACCATTCGTCATTCGTACCCTACCCCTCAGCGACGATTGGCTGGCCCGTCTGTGGCAGCGGCTGCGGTTGCCCGTCCCGGTCGGGGCTGTCACCGGCCCGCTCGACTTGTTTTACTCGCCCGATTTTGTCCTCCCGCCCACCCGCCGTGGTACGCGCACCCTTCTCACCGTCCACGACCTTTCTTTTCTGCACTATCCGGAGCACTTTGTCCCCAAGTTGGTGCAGTACCTCACCCAGGTGGTGTCCCGCTCGGCAGCCCGCGCCGACCTGGTGCTGGCCGATTCGGAGGCCACCCGCAGCGACATAATCGCCTCCCTGGGCGTGGCCCCGGCCAGGATAGAGGTGCTCTACGGCGGGGTTGATTCCCGTTTCTGTCCCCAGCCCGATCCGGGCGAAGCGGAGCGCCTCCGCGCCCGCTACGGCCTGGACGAGCGACCTTACGTTCTCAGCGTCGGCACGGTGCAGCCGCGCAAGAACTATGTCCGGCTGATAAAAGCATTTGCCCAATTGAGAGCCAGCCGCCTGCAACTCGTCATCGCCGGGGGGATGGGTTGGCTCTATCAGGACATCCTGGCCGAAGCGGAGAAGCACGCCGGCAGCGTGCGTCTGTTGGGCTTTGTTGACGATGGGGATCTGCCGGCGCTGTATCGCAACGCCAGCCTCCTGGCCTTTCCTTCCCTGTACGAGGGGTTTGGGCTGCCGGTTTTGGAGGCGATGGCCTGCGGAGTGCCGGTCATCTGCTCGGACGTTTCCTCGCTGCCCGAAGTGGCGGGGGATGCGGCGCTGCTGGTCGACCCGCTCGCCACCGCCGGCCTGACCGAGGCGCTGGCCCGCGTGCTGGAGGACGCCGGGTTGCGCCGCCAGATGATCTCGAAGGGGTTGGCCCAGGCGGCCCGCTTTACCTGGGAGCAGGCCGCTCGTCAGCTCCTGGGATCATTTGACGCGCTGGCGCACGGTTCACGGATCGAGCGCCGCGCCGGCGCCAGCCGCGATTGAACCCGGCTCGACGTGGAGGTCGCCGGAGGCCGGGTCGCGCAGGCCGGGGTCGCCGAACAGGCTGTGGAGATCGTTGCCGCTGCCGCGCTGCCAGGCGGTGAAAGCGGTGTACTGCTCCCCCTTCCAGTACCACTCGGAGCCATCCGGCCCGCCGGGGCTGTAGTAGACGTTGTGATCGAGCCGGTTGGCGGCGTTCTCGATATAGTCGTTCGAGATAAAGAGGCTCTGCGGGCCGGCGTAGATGACGTTGTGTTCGATTGTGTTGTCGTGCGTATCGTACTGGATGCTGATCTCGCCGCCGCCCGTCTCGTCGCTGTCGTTTTCGTAGAGTGTGTTGTTCACGATCTCGCAATGGTGGGTGCTGCCGCGCCGCTCGTCGTACCCGCCAAAAGCGATGCCGGTGGTGTGCGAGCGGTAGACCCAGTTGTCTCTGACCGTGACGTAGCTGGTGTCCTTTCCATAGTGCTCGCTCGCCAGCTCGATGCCGATGTTGCAATCGTGGACGACGTTCTTTTCGATGACGATCCGCGTCCCGCCGTCCACGTAAATCCCGTCGGCGCAGCGTTCCTCCCCGTAGGCCGGGTTGCCGCGCGAATCTATGTTATAGACCGTGTTCCCCACCACCACCCCGTCCCGCGCCCGGTCGAGCGTCCCGTCCGCGCACTTGCCCTCGTGGCCGATGATGTCAATGCCGATGTTGTCGTTATCGTGGATGAGGTTGTTCGAGACGACAAACTGCTCCACGTTGCCGTTCAGCACCAGTGACTCGCTGGAGCCGAGGCGGCAGTAGGCGATCTCGTTCCCGTCAATGACGATGTCGTGGGCGGGGTCGGCCGCCGTGCCGTAGACGGCGATGCCGTGCGCGTCGTCGTCGTTCTCGACGTGGTGGACGTAATTATCCCTGATCTCGACGTGGTGCGACGCCCCCAGCACCCATATCGCCGCCGGGAACCCCCGCGAGACCCGCATCGGCCCCAACTCGAAGCCAATGATCTTGAGGTGGTGCTTGCTGTGGATGTATACCAGGGCCGCGTCGTCCTCCCCCGTCCCCACGATGGCCGGCCTGTGGCCCGGATAGTTCCGCAGGGTGATGTACCCCCCGTCCTCCGAGCCGGAATTGCTGATGACGACCGCCTCGTGGTACACGCCCTCCTGGACGTAAATCGTGCCGCCGGGGCCGACGCTGTCCACGGCGTGCTGGATCGTCCGCCAGGGGGCGGATGCGCTGCCGGTGGCGTCGTCGTCCCCCTCAGGCGAGACGAAGCGGGCGTCGGTCTCCAGGTCGGCGGCGGGGGTTTGTTCGCCCTGGCAGGCAGTCGCCAGCAGCAGCAGCGCCAGGGCGCACAGGATTTGGACGTTCCACGTTGATTTCATCGGCATACTCCGGGTTCTACCCTTGCAAATCTGCAATCCAATTGCAGATTTGCAAGGACGGTGCTATAATAACGGTGAGGTGCAATATGATCGAACGTGCTCTGGCTCCTAAACTGGTGGCGTTGGCGCAGAAATTCCCGGTGGTCATTTTAACCGGCCCGCGCCAATCTGGCAAAACGACGCTGGTCAGGGCGACTTTTCCCGCTCTGCCATACGTCTCCCTGGAGGAGCCGGACGTCCGCCAGGTCGCGCTGACCGATCCGCGCGGTTTTCTGGCGAACCTGGGCAGCCAGGTCATTCTGGACGAGGTGCAGCACGCGCCGGAACTGCTCTCTTACATCCAGTCCATCGTGGACGACGACCGCGCGGCCAAATTTATCCTCACCGGCTCCTCTAACCTGTTGCTGATGGAAAAGGTCGGGCAGACGCTGGCCGGGAGGAGCGCGATTCTGCACCTGCTCCCCTTCTCGCTGCGGGAACTGGAGCGGGGGGGGCGTTCTTTCGAGCAGTATCAGGTGCCGCTTTTCATGGGGCAGTACCCCCGGATTTACGACCGGGAGATCGCGCCCACCGATTTCTACCCGGCCTACATCCAGACCTATGTGGAAAGGGACGTCCGGTTGATCAGGAACATTACGGACCTGAACGCTTTTATCCAGTTTACCCAGTTGTGCGCGGGGCGGGTGGGGCAGTTGCTCAACTATGCCAGTCTGGCGAACGACGCCGGGATCAGTCCCAACACGGCCAAAGCCTGGATTTCCATCCTGGAGACTTGTTACGTCCTCTACCGGCTGCGTCCCTACCACCGGAATTTCAACAAGCGGCTGGTTAAATCCTCCAAACTCTATTTTTATGATACCGGTCTGGCCTGTTCACTGCTCGGCATCCGCGAGGCCGGACAGGTGAACACTCATTTCTTGAAAGGTGCGCTGTTCGAGAATTTGATCGTCAACGAATTCATCAAGCGGGCATTCAATCAGGGTGAGCGACGCTACCCCTATTTCTGGCGCGATAGCCAGGGGCGGGAGATAGATTGTCTGCTCGCCGACCGGGACGAGTTGACGCCGGTCGAGATCAAAGCCGGGCGGACGATGGCGAGCAGTTACTTTGACAACCTCAAGTATTGGCAGGAACTCACCGGAGCGCCGGCGGGAAGCGGATACGTCGTTTACGGCGGCGACACCTCGCTACAAACCGGCGCTGGCTCGTTGCTCAGTTGGAAGCATCTGGAGCGCGTGCCCTGGCTCAGTCCGGTTCGTGCCCCGGATTGACGATGAGCAGTCCCAGCGAGCGCACGGTCACGAAAGGGACGTACCCCCGGGCCTGGGCGCGGGCGTAGGCGTCGTCAATCTGCTCAGGGCGGCGGGTGTAGTCAATCGTCAGCACCAGCTTGTCCGCCGCCACCCATTGGGCCCAATTGTCGCTTTGCTCATCGTGCTCCTGTCTTTCTACCACTCCATCTCAAAGAGGCGGTTTTCGATCTCTAGCAAGGCGTCGTCCCCAGTGTCTCCCTCGCCGTTGGAGAGCAGGATGACGCCGCGTCCATTGGTCGGGCGAAAGAACATGCGGGTGAGGATGCCGTCGTCTCCACCGTCGTGGCCCATCCGTTCCCCCTCCGTGTACCAGATCAGCCCCTGTCCTTCCTCCAGTGCGGGAACCTGCTCGCGGCGCATCTCGGCGACGGTGCTCGCTTGCAGAATGCGGGTATCGCCATACGCGCCCCCGTTGATGAACGTGATGAGAAAACGGGCCAGTTGGAGGACGCTGGTACGCAGTGCGCCGTCAGGGTAATCGGGATAGCCGTAATGTTCGTAGGGTGTGTATTGCCCGTCGTCGTAGGTGTAGGGGGTGGCGATGTGGGCCGCGTCCAGCCCTGCCAGCCGCCAACTCGTCTCCTCCATCCCCAGGGGAGCAAAGAGCCGCTGCTCGCAGTGTTGTTCGAAAGGGACGCCGCTCAAGACCTGGGCCAGATAGCCGCCCAGCGCCACTCCCACGTTGCAGTAATCGCAAACCTGACCCGGCGGGCTGGCGTGGAAATTCTCGGCGGTGTAATACTCACCGCCGGGCGTCACGTATCCCGCGCAAAAATCGCCCAGGGGAATCGGCGAGTCGCCGGGTGTGTAGAGCGGTTCTATCACGTCCCAATTGTCCGCCAGGCTGCTGGTGTGGGTGAGCAGCATGCGGGGGGTGATGGGGGTGGCGGGGTGGCGCGGGTTGCGTGTGGAAAAGGGCAGATAGTCATCCACGTCGTCGTCGAGGCCGAACAGGCCGTCGTCGTACAACTGCATCAGCGCGACGGAGGTGATGGTCTTGGAGACGGAGGCCAGCATAAAGAGCGTGTCCGGTGTGACCGCTACCTGCTTCTCGACGTTGGCCCACCCGTAGCCGTTGGCCCAGACGACGCGCCCATCCCCGACGACGCAGGCCGCCAGTCCGGGCAGGTGTGCCGCTTCCATACGGGCGCGGATGAACTGGTCCAGTTCACTGCCGGGGCCGGGCCGGCATCCGCTCACCGGGATGAGCATCGCGCCGGCAAAAGCCGCACCGAGTTTGAGGAATTCGCGCCGGCTCAGGCGACGCCGCTCGCCCATTTCTAACTCTCAATCCCGCTCATCGTAAAGCCCTGCACGATCCAGCGTTGGAAAGAGAAGGCGTGGATAATCTGTTTTTTCCTTTCGTGTCCTAGTCCAATGGATTTTGCCCCCTGTCCAGAGACGCAGACCAAACGCAGATGGATCAAGCCAATCTGCGCAAGTCAGCTTCAGGCTGCGTCGTGGCTACGAAACTCTCGATCTCCAATGTTCAGCTGTATCTAAATCTGCTCGAAATGGGAGGCGTTCACGACAAAGACGGTGGCGCGGTGCTGCTCGGGGTCGGGGGAGGAGCAGGTCTCGTCCAGGAGATCAATCACGGGCTGTACCTGGTGCTCTTCCACGCCGATGAGGAGCGTGACGTTGCCGCGCCGCAAAAAGCCGCCTGTGCTGGCGACGCGGGTCACGCGATAGTCGTGGGATACCAGTTGTTCGATCACCCTGCCGGCGTCTATGCTGTGGACGATGGCGATTATCAGTTTCATACTCTCACCTCACAATTGCTCGAAACGCTCGACCTCGAGCACATAGACGGTTGCACCGCCCACTTCTATCTCGATCATCGTGGGCTGGACTTCGAGCATGGGGGCCTCGGCGTGGGCGGGGATGAATTGCTTGCGGGTGCGGCAGCAGACCTGGATGTGTTCGAGCAGGCGGGGCAGCCGCGCCCGGTCCAGGCCGATGAGCAGCGAGAACGTGCCTTCGTATAGGATACCACCGCTGGAATCCAGCCGCGTAAAATAGAACCCGTCGCCGGTCAATCTGTCCGCGAGCACGCCGGCCTGAGCGCCGGAAGCGGTGACGATGGCTAGTTGGTTGACGATATTTGGCGCTGCCATAATCCCTCCGCTTCCCATTGTATCAGATTTTGCGGACAGTGCAAAATCGAACCGGCGAGTGGGCAGACTGCCCTACGATTTCTGCCGCCCGCCGCGCAATTGATCCCAGACGACGGAAGCGCCCACCTTGACCAACTGCGGCAGGTTGAAGGCGGTGACGCCGAACGGCAGATCGAGTTCCTCTTTTTCGCACACGGTGGATGTGTTGGCGTGGTCGATCTGCGGTTTCAGCGCCAGCAACTCGCGCTCCAGTTCCTGCGGCGTGCAGCGTGCGATCAAATCGTCAATCTGCGCCATCAGAGAGACGGCGCGGTCTATGCGCTTTTCGGTCTCGGCTGCTACCTGCGGGCTGATCAGGCCAAAGCGGGCTTTGAGCGCGTTGAGCCGCCGCCCGGCCTCGTAAGTCACCTGCGCGATCTCGTCGCGGTTCATCCAACGTGTCTCGTAATTCAAAATGTGCTTCCAGGTTGGGGCCAGCAACGCCTGGCGGTGTTCTTCCAGTGTGCGGCAAGAGATGTGGTAGCCGTACTTGTCCGATTGTTCGTAGAACAGGCTGCCCGGATCCACGAACGGCGCCAGCGGCCCGATGAAAGGCATCAGGCGGCCATCGTCAAAGCGCGTCAGCAGGCGCTCGAAATAATCCACCCCTTCCAACACCGACTGGGGTGTCTGCTGGGGCAGGCCGATCATAAAGAACAGGTCGAAACGGCGGCTGCCGGCGTCCAGACAGGCGGCGATGGTCTCTTCAATCGCCGCGTTGTCAAAGTTCATATTGAGCGCCCGCCGCACCGCCGGGTCGTGCGACTCGGGGGAGAACTCGATCACGAATCCGGGCAGCGCGTCCCCCAACTCCTCCGCAAACGCTCGATCCAGCGGCGTGAATATCTCCAACATGGCCTGTCCAGGATACCCCTTGACGGCACTCAGGAAACGGTGGGCGTGATCCATCCCGGCCTGGCGGATGTCGCCCAGGAGAAAGGCCGGCCCGCGACTGAGTTGGTACATGTCGCGCATATCCTGGGCCAGCTTTTCGGGGGAGCGAAAGGCCGGTTTGGTGCGCCCGGTGACGATGCGCGAGGCGGAGGCCGAACCGCCACAGTAGGAGCAGTTGTACTTGCAGCCGCGCACGGTGAGCGCGGCCATAGCCGGATAATCGATCCAGTGGTTGAAAGGGACATAGTTCAAGAAATCCCGGTCCCGCACCACCGAGCGCACCATCTGGCGATAGTTCATCTCCAGGTGATCCAGGTCGGTGGGGATGTAGGTCTGGGGATTGACGTGCACCGCGCCGGCCTCGTCCTGCCAGGTGAGGTTGGGAATCTGGGCCAGGTCGCCGCTGCCGTTGACGATTAGCTCCATCAACTGGCGCAGCGGTTCCTCGGTCGAGTCGCCGCGCAGGACATAGTCAACCTGTGCGTAGCGCACCAGTTCCTGGTGAAAGTAAGAGGACGAGAACCCGCCCAAGATGACCGGTGTCTCGGGGTGATGTCGCTTGACCAGCGCGGCGATCTCTAACGCGCCGTGAGCGTGGGGCAGCCAGTGGAGATCGATTCCAAAGGCCCGTCCTTTGAGCCGGGCGATGAACTGCCCGGCGTCGAATCGTTTGGAGCGCACCATGCGGGCGGCCAGGTTGGCGATGCGGGTGCGGAACCCGGCCTGTTCCAGATAGGCCGACATGGTGGAAAAACCGAGCGGGTACATGTCAAAGACCGGCTCGGAGGGAACCAGGTCGCTGGTTGGCCCCCACAGGGTGGCCCGCCGGCGAAAATCGTAGACGGTGGGAGCATGCAAAAAGATCAAATCGGCAGACGGCATGAATTCGGCCTCCAAATTTTCGAGTTAGCAGAACGGGCCGGATTGTAACACGCCCGCGCCATCCGCGCAAGACACTCGGCTGGTTGAGGCATCACTGAGAAAGACGCCTTTTTTCTCTAATCCCCGTACTCGTGCGGGTGAGTGGCTCATTGCTCGTTGTTCATTGCTCATTGTTCATTGTTCATTGGTCATTGGTCATTGTTTACTAATCCCCATACCCGTGTGGGTGAGTGCGGTGCCACTCCCAGGCGTGCGCGACGATGGTGCGCAGGTCGGGATATTTTGGCTCCCAGCCCAATTCGCGGCGGATTTTGGCGCTGCTGGCGATCAGCGTCGCCGGGTCGCCGGGCCGGCGCGGGCCGGCCTCGGCCAGGATGGGGCGGCCCGTCACCTCCCGGCAGGTCTCGATCACCTCTCTGACGCTGAACCCCTGCCCGTTGCCCAGGTTGTAGGTGCGGCTGCCCTCGTCGAG
>CAYNVC010000002.1:0-4401 GCA_964400615.1 uncultured Anaerolineales bacterium
AGGTGACAAGGAGACTAGATGGGTATACCATACTTTCCGGGCTGCACGCTTTCCACGACGGCCAAAAACTATGATACATCCGGGCGAGCAGTGGCGAAATCGTTAGGGATGGAACTGGAAGAACTCTCCGAATGGCAGTGTTGCGGAGCCACGTTCCCTCTGACCCTGGACGACTCGATGTCGCTGATCGCCCCAACGCGAATACTCTACCAGGCCCAACAGGCCGGCGAGCGAGTGACCACCCTGTGCGCCATCTGCTTCAACGTCCTGCGCCGCTCCCAGGCGCTGCTGGACCGCGACCCAGAAATGCTCGACCGCATCAAGTGGTTCACCGAGCAAGAGTACAGCGGAGTCGAGGTGACGCACTTTTTGGGCATCCTGCGGGACGACCTGGGCTGGGACAACCTGGCTAAACTCGTCGTGCGCCCGCTCAAGGGGTTGCGCGTGGCCCCTTACTACGGCTGCCTCCTCCTCCGCCCCTACGACGAGGTCGGACTGGACGACCCCGAAAACCCGACCATCATGCACGACCTGGTGCGGGCGCTGGGGGCGGAACCGGTTGATTTTCCCTACAACACCGAGTGCTGCGGCTCTTACCTGACGGTCAAAGAACCCCAGGTCTCGGAGACGCTCTCGACCGACATCGTCGGCTCGGCGCGGGGGCACGAGGCCCAGGTCATCGTCACCGCCTGCCCGCTCTGCCAGTTCAACCTGGATTATCCCCAGCGGGAGACCGAGGCCGGGCACACGGGCAAAGAGATACCCGTGCTCTACTTTACCCAACTGATGGCTATCGCCCTGGGCCTGCCGGAGGAGACGTGGGGACTGGAAGATAACTACGTCGGCCTGGACCTGGCGCTGATCGAGGAGTGAGGCCATGATCGAACGAGCACTGGTGATCGGTGCCGGGATCGGCGGCATGCAGGCTGCGCTCGACATCGCCAACAGCGGGTACGAGGTCTTGCTGGTCGAAAAAGAGCCGACCATCGGCGGGCACATGGCGCAGCTCTCCGAGACCTTTCCCACGCTGGACTGCTCCTCCTGCATCATGACACCCCGCATGGTCGAGGTCGGCCAGCAGCCCAACATCCGCCTGCTCACGCTCAGCGAAGTGACGAGCGTCCAGGGCACGGCGGGCGATTTCGACGTGCGCATAGTCCGCCATCCCCGCTATGTCATCGAGGACAAGTGTATCGCCTGCGGTTCCTGCACCAGAGTCTGCCCGGTCAAGGTCCCCAGCGAGTTCGAGCGCGGGTTAGCCGAGCGCAGCGCGATCTATATGCCCTTTCCGCAGGCCGTCCCGGCGATCTACCGCCTCGATCCAGAGACCTGCGAACACTGTGGCAAATGCGCGGAGAAATGCCCGACCCAGGCGATTGATTACGACATGCAGCCCGAGACGCTAGAGGTAAAAGTGGGCGCTATCGTCGTCGCCACGGGCTATGCGCTCTACGACGGCGCAGCGGTGCAGGCTTACGGCTACGGCTCCTACCCGGACGTGCTGAACGGATTAGAGTTCGAGCGGCTGCTCTCCGCCTCCGGCCCGACCGGCGGGGAGGTGCTCCGCCCCTCGGACGGCAAAATCCCCCAAGAGATCGTCTTTATCCAATGCGCCGGCTCCCGCAATCCAGAGCACGGCGTCCCGTACTGCTCCAAGATATGCTGTATGTACACCGCCAAACACACCATCCTCTACAAGCACCGCGTCCACGACGGGCAGGCTTATGTGTTCTACATAGACGTGCGGGCCGGCGGTAAAGGGTACGAAGAATTCATCACCAGGGCAATGGAAGAAGACCACGCGGTCTATATCCGTGGCCGGGTCTCCAAAGTGTTCCCCCAGGATGGTAAGCTCATCGTCTGGGGAGCGGACACGCTGACCGGCCAAAAGATAGAGATCGCCGCCGATATGGTGGTTCTGGCAGCGGCGGTCATCGCCCCGGCCAAGAGCCGCCAGGTAGCCGAAATGTTGGGCATCAACGTGGGCGAGCACGGCTTTTACACCCCCTCGAACGAGGAAATGTCACCCGTCGAGAGCGGCGTACCGGGGATATTCCTGGCCGGAACCGGGCTAGGCCCGCGCGACATCCCCGAAACGGTGGCACAGGCATCCGGCGCAGCGGCCAAGGCGCTGGCGATATTGGGAACCGCAAGGCAGGCATCAATCAATGAAAACTAAACTCTTTATCCCCGGCCCGTGTGAAGTGGACGAGACGGTGTTGGCGGCAATGGCGCAGCCCACGCCCCGCCACTATGGCCCGGAATGGATCGAGGTTCACCAGGAACTGCTGGGACTGCTCAAACAAGTGTTCCAGACTCAAAACGACCTGTTCATGGTTCCAGGGGCGGGATCGGCTGTGCTAGAGATGGGCCTGAACAGCCTGCTCGCCCCCGGTGACACGGTCATAATCGGCAACAACGGCTTTTTCGGCGAGCGGCTGGGAGATTTAGCCACCGCTTGCGGGCTGCGACCCGTATTCATCACCGCGCCACTGGGCCAGCCCCTGAACCCCGCCGACCTGCGGCGCACGCTGGCCCAGGAGCCGGAAGCGCGGGCGGTGGCAATAGTTCACCACGAGACCTCGACCACGGTGTTGAACCCACTCCAAGAGATGGCTCAAGTGACCCACGCCGCCGGGCTGCCCATCCTGGTAGATGGCATCGCCTCGCTGGGGGGAGTCAACCTGCCGGTGGACGAGTGGGGCATTGACATCTGCGTGACCGTGGCGAACAAGTGCCTGGAGTGCCCGCCGGGGCTGGCGTTCATCACGGTCAGCCCCCAGGCGTGGGAGCAGATAGACCGGAACGAGAACCCGGCCCCCGGCTGGTATTTGAACCTGCGCACCTGGCGCAAGTACGCCATCGAGTGGAGCGACTGGCATCCCACCCCTGTGACCATGCCCACCAACAACATGTTGGGGCTGCGGGTGAGCCTGCGCCGGATTCTGGCGGAGGGGTTAAAAGCCCACTTTGACCGTTACCACCAGGCCGCCCAGGCCGTCCGGCGCGGGTTGGAGGGCGTGGGGTTCGAGATGCTGGTCGAGGAAAAGTTTGCCTCACCCATCGCCACCGCCATCAAGGCCCGCTCCGAGTTCGAGATGGGCAGGTTGATTGACTACCTGGCCCAGGACAAGGGCATCCTCGTCTCCGGCGGGATCGGGCCGCTGCGGGGAAAAATCTTTCGCGTGGGGCACATGGGCAAGGCGGCCACCCCACCCTACTTGATGGAATTTCTCTTTGCCGTGGAGACGTTCCTGCGCCAGCGCGGGCTGGCGTGCCCGGTCGGGGCCAGTCTGGCAGGGTTGGCAGATATTTCGTGAACACTCGTTTCACTTTTACCCCCGCCATCGTGCGGGACTTGATGGAGATCGAAGCCGCTCGCCAGACGGTCCGTCTGACGGTGTTGCCGCCGCAAGTGGCCGAACGACTGCGCCAGCAGGCGCGCGTCCGCTCTATGCACTATTCCACCCGGATCGAGGGGAACAGGCTGACGCTAATCGAGGCCGAACAGGCGGTATTGGAAGAACGGCGCTTTCCCGGCCGCGAACACGACGTACTAGAAGTACAGAACTATTACCGCGCTCTCCAGCGCGTGGAAGAGTGGGCCGGGCAACAAACACCCATCACCGAGACGTTGATTCGCCACCTGCACGCACTCGTATTCAGCGGCCCACGGGCCAAACCAACCGCCTACCGTGATGGGCAAAACGTCATCCGTGATTCCGCCACCGGCGAGATCGTCTACATGCCGCCGGAGGCAAAAGATGTACCCGGCCTGATGCGCGACATGGTCGCCTGGCTCACGCGAGCCGAACAAGAGTTACCAGTACCAATCATCGCCGGGCTGGCACATTACCAGTTCGTCACCATCCACCCGTTCTACGATGGCAACGGGCGCACCGCCCGCGCTTTGGCGACGCTGATCCTGTACCGGCGCGGCTACGACCTGGGCCGTTTTTACAGCCTGGAGGAAGTCTACGTCCAGCACCTGGCCGCTTATTACGCCGCGTTGCAGACCCATCCGCACCACAATTATTACGAGGGCCGTGCCAAAGCCGACCTCACCGGGTGGTTAACTTATTTTATCCACAGCATGGCTATCACATTCAACCGCGTGGCCGACGAGGTGCACGCTCAGGCCAGTTCGCCCGCCACACCTGAGCCGCCCGATCTGCACCGCCTGGACCGGCGGGCGCGGTTGGTGCTGGGACTTTTCACGCACCGGGAGACCGTCACCACCGCCGAGATCGCTCACGTGCTTGGGCTGGCCCCACGCACCGTGCGGAATTTGATACCCGGCTGGTTGGCCGATGGGTGGCTGGAAATATCCACCCCGGCGCGCAAAACGCGAAACTACCGCTTATCGGCTGAATATCGGCGGTTTGTCGGCGAAATAACGGC
>CAYNVC010000002.1:4501-24247 GCA_964400615.1 uncultured Anaerolineales bacterium
CGGGTTTTCGACGTGGGCGCGATTGTGGTGGCGACCGGCTGGTCTCCCTACCCGCAGGAGCGATTGCCAGAGTACGGCGGGGGGAAAATCCCGGACGTGGTGGACGGGATGACGTTCGAGAAAATGCTGCAAGGTGGCGCCGTCCCCCGCCGTCCCTCCGACGGGCGCATCCCGCGCGAGGTCGTCTTTGTCCAGTGCGCCGGCTCCCGCGACCCAGAGCGCGGCGTGCCCTATTGCTCCAAAATCTGCTGCATGTACGTTCCCAAGCAGGCGATGATGTTCAAGGAGCGCGTCCCAGAAGGACAGGCATACGTCTTTTACATTGACATCCGCTCGGCCGGCAAAGGGTACGACGAGTACGTCCAACGGGCAATGGAGGAATACGACGTCCTCTACCTGCGCGGCAAGGTGAGCAAAATCTTTCAGGACGGGGACAAGACGCTCGTCTGGGGAGTGGACACGTTGAGCGGACAACCGGTCGAGGTGGCCGCCGACCTGGTCGTGTTGGCGACGCCGATGGCGCCAGACCCGCACGCCGCCGAACTGGCGCAGACGTTGCGCGTCAGCGTGGGGCAGAACGGCTTTTTCAGCGAGGCGCACCCCAAACTGCGCCCGGTCGAAAGCCTGACGGCGGGGATATTCCTGGCCGGGGGGGCGCAAGGCCCCAAGGACATCCCGGAAGCGGTGTCGCAGGCCTCCGGCGCGGCGGCCAAAGTGCTGCAACTGTTCTCTCAAGACGAGATGACCCAGGAGCCGACCGTGGCTTTCGTCATCGAGGAGATATGCTCCGGGTGCGGGGTGTGCGTGGAAGCCTGCCCCTACGAAGCGCGGGCGATTGACCCGCTGCGCGGCGTCGCCACGGTCAACGCGGCGCTGTGCCAGAACTGCGGGGCCTGCGTGGTGGCCTGCCCCAACAAAGCCAGCCAGATATACAACTGGAGGCCGGAGCAGATCCTGGCGATGGCAGATGTGCTAGTATCATAATTCGTTGACGAAAAGGAGGAAAAGATGTCGGACGTGTGGGAACAATTAACGCGCTATCGCAAAGTAAAGACACTACCAACCGGGGGCAGACTGTTGCTGCGCCCCTTGACCCAAGACGACAAACAGGGCCTGGTGGGCCTGTTCGCCCGTGCTGAAAAAAAAGACCTGGAACTCTTCCGCAGCGACGCCGGGGACCCGGCGGTGGTCGAGAGTTGGGTGGACAAGCTGAACCTCAAACGGGTCTTTCCCCTGGTAGCGGTCGTGGACGACAAGGTCGTGGGAGACGCTTCGCTCCACTTTGGCGAGCACTACCGCCGCCACCGCGCTTGGGTGCGCATATTCCTCGACCGCGACTATCGCCGCCAGGGCATCGGCACGCTGATGCTTCGCTCCCTGATCGAGATCGGCCGCCTGGCCGGACTGCACCAACTGTACGCCGAGGTGCTGGTCATGCAGCCCCAGATCATCAAAGCGTTCGAGGACCTGGGATTCCAGCACGAGGTCACATTGAGCGATTATTTTATGATGGATAACGGGGAAACACTGGACATGGCGATCCTGGCGTTGCAACTGGTGGACAAGACGGGCGAATTCTAGAGACCTGGTTTCTCCGGGAGGGAACAATGACGATTTCGGTAGGAAGCGACCTCACGTTCAGAGACACGGTGCGGGAACTGAGCGGCGAGGACATCCACACCTGCTTTTACTGTCAGAAATGCACCATCGGCTGCCCGACCGCCTACGTGATGGACTATAAACCGGCCCAACTGCTCCGCATGATCCAGTTGGGGCAAAAGGAGCAGGTGTTGAGCAGCACCGCCATCTGGATGTGCGTGAACTGCGAGACCTGCGGAACCCGCTGCCCCAACCACATCCGCCTGGCGCCGGTGATGGACACGCTGCGCCAAATGGCGATAGAAGAGAAACACGCGCCACATCCATCGGTCTTTGCGCTGCACCAATCCTTCCTCGATAGCATCAAACTGTGGGGCCGGGTGCACGAGCTGAGCCTGATCATGGAGCACAAGCTCCGCTGCCTGCTGGCGGAACCCCCGCTCGCTTTCAAGGGATTGCTCTCCGATATGATGATGGGAGGAGACCTGATCCTCAAGGGCAAGATCGCATTCCTGCCAGACCGGATCAAAGGGCTGGGAGAGATCAAAAAACTGTACCAGGAATCCCAGCCGGAGGTGAAACAGTGAAATACTCCTATTACCCCGGATGCACGGCCGAGACCACCTCGGTCGAGTTTGGGCTTTCCACCAAAGCAGTATGCCAGGCTCTGGACGTCGAACTGGAAGAGCTAGAGGACTGGAACTGCTGCGGCGCTTCGTCGGCACACAGCCTCAACCACGAGCTATCGCTCGAGTTGCCGGCCCGCAACGTGGCCCAGGCGCAAGATTCAGGATTGGATTTGATTACCCCCTGCCCGGCCTGCTACCAGAACTCGCTCTCCGCCGACAACGCGCTGCGCGAGGACGAGGAATGGCGGGCCAAGATGGAGAACTTGCTCGATTTCCAGTACACCGGAACGGGCCACCCCCGCCACATCCTGGACGTGCTCAGCCACGATATGGACGCGGAAACGATCAAGAGCCACGTGGTCAAACCGCTGACGGGGCTAAAGGTGGCCTGCTACTATGGTTGCGTGCTGGTGCGCCCGCCGGAAAAGACCGGCTGGGACGACCCGGAGCACCCGGTGACGATGGATCAGGTGCTGGAAGCGGTCGGGGCGGAACCGGTTGACTGGTCATACAAAGTGGATTGCTGCGGGGCCAGCATGACGCTCACCATCAGCGACGTGGTGACGAACCTCTCGAGCAAGATCGTCGCCGGGGCAATCGAGGCCGGGGCGGATTGCATCGCCTCCGCCTGCGGCATCTGCCAGATCAACCTGGATACGCGCCAACAAGTCCAGCGGGACGTGCCGATCCTGTACTTTACCGAGCTGATGGCGCTGGCGTTCGGCGTGCCCGGCGTGGAGAAATGGTTGAGCAAACACGCGGTTGACCCGCGTCCGCTGCTGCGGGAGCGGGGCCTGCTCACCGGTTAGCCGCCAATCACGCGATGGAAAAGACGCAGAACATTTAGCTGCCATTCAAATGCGCACGTCGCTGCCAAAAGGGCAATGGAAAAATAGAGCGGCGGAAAAATCGTCACACCATCCCCGCCAACGCAATACGCGAGAGGAATTATGAGTGACAACAAAGAGACGCAATCCAATCAGTCCATTTTGATCGTCGGAGCAGGCATCAGCGGTATGCAGTCGGCGTTGCTGCTGGCCGAGGCGGGGCACAAGGTCTACCTGCTGGATAGCGCACCCGGCATCGGCGGCTCGATGCACCTGCTGGACCTGACCTTCCCCACCAATTCGTGCGGCCTGTGCCTGATGCTGCCTGGTCGGGCGGCCTACTGTCCCACCATCGAGTGTGACCTGCACCGCAACATCGAAATTCTGCCCTACGCCGAGGTCGCGGGGATAGAGGGGGAAGCGGGCAATTTCACCGTGACGGTGCAGAGCAAGCCGCGCTACGTGCAGATCGAAAAATGCACCAATTGCGGCCTCTGCGCCGAGGTGTGCCCGGTGGCCCGGCCCGACCGGTACGAGGGCGACCTGTCGCCGGGCAAGGCCATCTACCGCCCCCCGACGCGGGCGATCCCGTCCGCCTACGTCATTGACATGGACTATTGTACCCGCTGCGGCGAGTGCGTCACGGCCTGCCCCACCGGCGCGATTGACCTGGCGATGGAGCAGCGCGAATCCAAAATCAACGTCGGAGCGGTCATCCTCAGCCCCGGCTTTGAGCCTTTCGACGCCCGCCTCAAAGGGGAATACGGCTTTGGCTATTACGACAACGTCCTGACCAGCCTCCAATTCGAGCGCATGGTCAGCTTTTCCGGCTCCAGCGGGGCCAGCATCACCCGCCCCTCCGACGGGCAGCCGCCCAAACGGATCGCCTTCATCCAGTGCGTCGGCTCGCGCGACGAGAGCATCGGGCGCGGCTATTGCTCCTCCGTCTGCTGTATGTACACGGCCAAGCAGGTAGCGGTCGCCAAACGGTTGCGGCCCGACCTGGACGTGACGGTCTTTTTCATGGACATCCGCGCCCACGGCAAGGATTTCGACGAGTATTTCGATGGGGTGCAGGCGCTGGACGGCGTGACCTACCGGCGCAGTATGATCTCGTCGGTTCACCAGTACCAACAGACACGGGACTTGAGCCTGAGCTATGTGGCCGGGGACGGCAGCCTGCAAGAAGAGGATTTCGACATGGTGGTGCTGGCAGTCGGCTTTGCGCCACCGGTGGACGCCCAACGGTTGGGCCGGTCGCTGGGAATCGAGTTGAACCGGTACGGCTTTGGCGTCACGGATACATTTACCCCCACCGCAAGCACCCGCCCCGGCATCCTGGTGAGCGGCGCGTTCCGCGAGCCAAAGGACATCCCGGAGACGGTGGTTGAGGCTTCGGCGGTGGCGGCCGGCGCGGCGCGCCAATTGCGAATGGCGAATGGCGAACGGCGAATAGCGAATGACGAATGGCGAATGGCGAATGGCGAGGGAAAACCCCAAACCATAGATTGGCCGCGCGTGGGCGTCTTTCTCTGCCACTGCCGGGGCGAGATCGGCGGGGTGATCGATCTGGAAGCGGTCGCCGCTCACGCACGAGATTTACGGGACGTGGCGCTGGTGCAGACACTCGATAACGCCTGCCTGGCGAGCGGGATGGCGCAGATCGAGCAGGCGGTACAGGAGCACGAGATCAACCGGGTGGTGATCGCCGGGTGCGCGGCCCGTCTCTACCAGACCGAGTTCGAGGAGATGATGCAGCGGGCCGGGCTGAACCCCGGCTTTCTGGAGCGGGTCAACCTGCGCGGCGAAGTCGCCTGGGTACACTCTAACGGCCACGGAACCGGCAAAGCGCAGGAACTGGTCGAGATGGGCGTCGCCAGCGTCAGGCTGGCGCAGCCGCGCCAGGCCGTGAGCCAGGAGATAGGGCAGCGGGCGCTGGTGATCGGCGCGGGGCTGGCGGGGATGACCGCCGCGCTGAGCCTGGCCGAGATGGGGCACCAGGTAGACCTGGTGGAGCGGGCGGCGGAGCTGGGTGGCGAACTGCGCAACACCCGCTACACGCTGGAAGAGGAGAACCCCGGCGCGGCGCTGCGTTCGCTGATCGAGCGCGTCACGGGGAACGAGTACATCCACGTCTACACCGAGACGCAGGTCGAAGCGATCTCTGGGCGGGCGAAATATCAGACCACGCTCGCCCTTCCCGACGGGAAAAAGGAGACGCTGGAACACGGGGCCATCATCATCGCCACCGGCGGGCACGAGGTCACACCGACCGAGTACCTCTACGGGCAGGACGAACGGGTCATCACCCAGCGCGATTTGGAGCAAAAGCTGGCCCAGGGTGACGAGCTGCCCGCGACCGTGGTGATGATCCAGTGCGTCGGTTCGCGCGAGCCGGAGCGGCCCTATTGCAGCCGTATCTGCTGCTCGCGGGCGGTCGCCAACGCGCTCAAGATCAAGGAACAAAGCCCAGAGACGAACGTCTTTGTCCTCTACCGCGAGATGCGCACCTACGGCTTCCGCGAGGATTATTACCGTGAGGCCCGCAACCGGGGCGTGAGCTTTTTACGCTACGAGTTGCCGGACAAACCCCAGGTCGCGGCAGATGGAGACGGGTTGGTGATCGAGTTAGAGGAGCCAATCACGGGGGAAAAAGTGACCCTCCACGCCGGGATGCTGGCGTTGAGCGTGGGGATCGAGCCGAACGACAACAAACCACTGGCCGACATGCTCGATCTGCCGCTGGACGGGAACGGCTTTTTCCGAGAAGAATACATAAAGATGCGGCCACTCGACTTTACCAAACGGGGCATATTTATGTGCGGCCTGGCCCACTCGCCCCGCTTTGCCGACGAATCCATCACCCAGGCCCAGGGGGCGGCGATGCGGGCGGCGACGTTGATGGCGCAGCGGAAACTGCAAGCGCCAACCAGCGTGGCGCAGGTGAACACCCGTCTCTGCTCCGCCTGCGGCCAGTGCGTCGAGGTCTGCCCCTACGGGGCGCGGGTGCTGGAACCGGGGGCGCACTATGCCGAGGTGATCGAGGTGCTGTGCCAGGGCTGCGGCGCGTGCGTGACAGCCTGCCCCAACAAGGCCAGCAACCTGAGAGAAATCGCGGTGGGGCAGGTGTACCGTATGCTGGACGTGGTGTGACGCCGATAAACAGCACAAGTAGGAGACAGTAATGGCAGCGTTGGAACGATTGCATCAATCAGTTGGAAGCGATGGACTTGAAATTCCGCCAGCGATCTTGAACCGCTATGGACTCGAACATGGAACAACTGCCGTGCTAGAGTTGGGCGTCAACGAAATTCGCATCCTGCCGGCCGCCCTGGAACGAGAGGCAATAGAGAACCTGGCATTGCGCTATCTGCTCACCCGACTGGGAGACGCGGTCACCGTCAAAGCAAAAAAAGTAGACGACAATTGGCACGTATCTGTTTACAGAAGTGGGGCTATTGAGCCGTCAGGGAAGCTAGTATACTCGTCAACAGGAATTCTCGTACCAGATCACTCTACGTCCGTGAAGGAAATGCAGCAGCGTGCGATGATGCCAACTACAGGTAATACAGATGAAGCTGTCGGTGCCACACTTTAGACAACAACAACCTTATACTTGCCTGGTTGCTTGTGTCCGCATGGTTCTTGCCTACGCAGGCCAAGATCACACCGAAGATGAATTGTCAAACGCATTCAACACCGTTCCAATGTGGGGCACACAACCGGAGGCAGTCATTTCAGGTTTGGAGGCTTTGGGATACCACGGTCTCTGGTTTGAGAATGCCGGACTAGAGCGACTGTTTGACCTGCTCAACCACAGGTGGCCGGTGATCGTGTTCGTACGCGCCGCTGACCTGCCTCATGGACATACTGGGATTCATGCAATTGTCATTATCGGCATCGAAGGCAACGATATCGTTTACCTGGATTCCACCATCGAAAAAGAATTGCATCTGGATATTCCTCTGTTCCTAGTCGCGTGGGCCAACCTGGGCAATCAGGGGATGGTCGCGTGGATATGAGAGATAATATGAGTCCAAGCAAACCAGCAGCATTGATCATCGGCGCCGGCATCGCCGGCATCCAGGCCGCGCTGGATATTGGGGACGCCGGATATCCGGTCTACCTGGTCGAGCGGGAGCCGAGCGTGGGCGGGCGCATGTCCCAACTCGACAAGACGTTCCCCACCCTGGATTGCTCCTCCTGCATCCTGACCCCCAAGATGGTGGACGTGGGGCGGCATCCCAACATAGAACTGCTGACCTACAGCGAGGTCATCTCGCTGGAAAAGGAAGACGATCTGTTCCGCGCCCAGGTGCGTAAAAAGCCGCGCTACGTGGATATGGACAAGTGTACCGGCTGCGGGGCCTGCGCCGATGCGTGCCGGATGAAAGGACGGGTGGTGAGCGGCTTTAACGAGGGAATCTCGAAACGCTCGGCCATCTATGTGCCCTTTCCCCAGGCAATACCGCTCAAATACACGGTCGATCCCAACTCTTGCCTCATGCTCACACTGGGCAGGTGCGGCAAGGGGCCACTCTGCCAGGAAGCCTGCACTGCCGGCGCAATCGATTTCGAGCAGCAAGAAGAGATACTGGATATAGAGGTAAGCACCGTCATCGTCGCCACCGGCTACGATCTGATCGATCCGCACGTCAAACCCGAATTTGCCTACGGGGTCTACCCTGAGGTGATGACGGGGCTAGAGTTCGAGCGACTCTCGTCCGCCTCCGGCCCCACGCTGGGCAAGATACTGATCAACGGCAAGGAACCAAAGGACGTGGTCTTTATCCAGTGCGTCGGCTCGCGCGACCCGCACACCGGCGTGCCCTATTGCTCCCGCATCTGCTGTATGTACACCGCCAAGCACGCCCACCTGGTGCGAGATAAAGTCCCCGACGCAAACATCACCGTCTTTTATATGGACGTGCGGGCTTTTGGCAAAGGGTACGAAGAGTTCTACGACCGGGTGAAACACGAACGAGTGATATACCGGCGCGGCGAGCCTTCCGAGATATACCGCCAGAACGGCAGGCTGGTGGTGCTGGCCGAGGACACGCTGCTGGGGCAACCCATCGAGGTCGAGGCCGACCTGGTGGTGCTGGCGACGGCGGTCGTCCCCCGGGCCGACGCGGCAGAGGTGGCAACCCAGTTCGGTCTGGAACGCTCGCCGGACGGGTTCTTTCAGGAGACACACCAGACCCACCCGGTGGATACGGGGCAAGAGGGGATCTTTATAGCCGGATGCGCTCAAGGCCCCAAGGACATCCCGGACACGGTCGCCCAGGCCAAAGCGGCGGCCTCGTCGGCGCTGATCACGCTGGCACGCCGCGAGAGGGAGATAGCAACTGAGGGTAAACAATGAACGTAGAAACACAACCAACTCGGACGATCAAACATCCAAGCTATGTAATAGGAGCAGACGGGCAGGCTACGGCGGTCCTCGTGGACATCGCCACGTGGCAAACGATCGTCACGTACCTGGAAAATGCGGAGGATAACACAGCCTTGAGCAAAATGGCGACAGACCTGGCTGCATTTGCGCAAGGCCAACGGCCAGACGGGTGGAAGTCGTGGGAGGAATTCGAGGCCGAATTAGACACGCAGGAGGCAGCAGGTGGGATACCTGCTTGACATCTCTCCGCCGGCCCAAACAGAGGTCAAACATTTGCCAGGGCACATTCGTCAACGGGTGAGACGAGCTATTCGGGCACTGGCCGACAACCCCAGACCGCCCCGCAGCAAAGAATTGGACTTTGCTTTACCAGGTGTCGAGCCACGGCGGTTGCGCATTGAACGTTGGCGTATTGTGTATGCCGTGATTGAGACAGAGTATGTACGTATGGTGGCCGTGGTAGCAGTGCGCAAGCGCCCCCCATACGACTATCGCGATCTGCCGGGTCTATTTACGGATATCTAGGAGGATGGCATTGAAGACACAGGCAATGACCGAACAACTAGAACTCTTTGGCTGTATTCAGTGCGGCAAATGTACCGGCGGCTGCCCACTGGCCCGCAAGACGACGCTCAACATCCGCAGCCTGATCTACCACATGCTGGTGGAGCCAGAGATGGACGTGAACGCGCACGAGGAACTGTGGGACTGCACCACCTGTTTCACCTGCGTCGAACGCTGCCCCAAGGACGTCAAGCCGGCGGAGCTGATCATCAGCCTGCGGGGGCAACTGGTGGAAAGCGGGCGCATCCCGGAGACGATTGGCACGGCGCTGATGGGCATCTTTCGCCAGGGGAACCCCAACGGTATGGCGCGGGAGGATCGAACCGCCTGGGCCGAGGGGCTAGAGATCAAACCGGCCCAGGAAGGGTGCGACCTGCTCTATTTCGTCGGCTGCACCGCCTCCTACGACATGCGAGTGCAACCGGTGGCGCGGGCGCTGGTCAGGGCATTCAACCAGGCCGGGTTGAACTTTGGCACACTGGGCACCGAAGAAAGTTGCAGCGGCAACGAAGTGCGCCGTATGGGCGAGGTCGGCCTGTTCGAAATGCTGGTCGAGGAAAACGGCGAGTTGATCCGCAGCGTGGGCGCGAGCCGGCTGGTGACCACCTCCCCGCACAGTTTCAACACCTTCAAAAACGAGTACGGCCTGGACGGCATCGAGGTCATGCACTATACCCAACTGATCGCCGAACTGATCGAGCAGGGCAAGCTGGATTTGTCGCACGCGCTCGACAAAAAAGTCACCTACCACGACCCTTGCTTCCTGGGCAAACAAAACCACGTCTTTGACGAGCCGCGTTTCATCATCCAATCCCTCCCCGGCGTCGAGTTGGTCGAGATGGACCGCAACCGCGAGCGGAGCCTGTGTTGCGAGGGGGGCGGCGGACGGATGTGGGCCGAGGGAACCAACATCGAAGAGCGGCTGGCGTTCCAACGGGTACACGAGGCGGCCGAGACCGGGGCCGACGTGCTGGCCGTAGCCTGCCCCTTTTGCCTGCTGACCCTGGAGGACGCGGTCAAAGTACAGGGATTGGACGAGCAGTTGCAGGTGATGGATATTATGGAGCTGGTGAATCTGGCGCTGGGTGAGGGGTAGTATGGAAAAGCCTCGAATTGGCGTGTACATTTGTCACTGCGGGACCAACATCGCCGCGACCGTGGACGTGGAGCAGGTGGCCGAGTTCGCAGCCACGTTGCCCGGCGTCGTCGTGGGGCGGCACTATCTGTACATGTGCTCCGAACCAGGTCAAACCCTGATCCAGCAGGATATTGAAGAGCATGGATTGAACCGGGTGGTGGTGGCCTCCTGCTCACCCCGCATGCACGAGCCGACGTTCCGAGGCGCGGCGCAGCAAAAAGACCTGAACCCCTACCTGGTCGAGATGGCAAACATCCGCGAGCAATGCTCGTGGGTACACACCGACCGGGAAAAGGCAACGGAAAAAGCCAAATGGCTGGTCGCCTCGGTGGTAGCCAAGTCGGCCATATTGGAACCGCTGGAAGAGCGCGAGGTCGGGGTCACGCCGGGCGCAGTCATCGTCGGCGGGGGCATCGCCGGCATGTCGGCCGCGCTCGACGTGGCCGACGCCGGTTTCCCGACCTATCTGGTGGAAAAGAACGATCACCTGGGCGGGCGGGTGGCGGAACTCGACCGCACCTTTCCCACCCTGGAGCCTGTGCCAGAGTTGTTAGGGCCGCTGATCGAACGTACCCAATCTCATCCCAACATCACTGTCCTGCTCAACTCGCAGGTGGCCGGGGTAGAAGGGTACGTCGGGAATTTCGAGGTGCTGGTCAAAAACGAGCCAGGGGACGAGGAGACGAGGTTGAACGTCGGCTCTATCGTCATCGCCACCGGCTACGACGTGTTCGACCCGCACCGCAAGCCCGAATTGGGCTATGGGCAGTATCCCAACGTCATCACATCGCTAGAGATGGAGCAAAAGCTGATCGCCGGGGACTTGAGCGTGAACGGGCATCAACCCGAGAAGGTGGCCTTTATCAAATGCGTCGGCTCGCGGGACGTACAGATAGGTCACCCGTACTGCTCGCGCGTCTGCTGCATGTACACCTCCAAACAATCCCGCCAGGTGAAGGAACTCTTGCCCCAGGCCGACGTGACCGTGTTCTACATAGACGTGCGCACCTTTGGCAAAGGGGCCGAAGAGTTCTACGACGAAGCACGGGCCACGGGGGTGCGCTACCGGCGCGGGAACATTTCCGAAATCTACCGGCACGGTGACAGGGTGGTGCTGGCCGGAGAAGACACGCTGCTGGGGCAGCCGTTCGATTTTGAAGCCGACCTGGTGGTACTGGCGGTCGGCATGGAGGCCCGCTCCGACGCCGGCGACATCTCCGACTTGCTCAAGCTGCCCCGCTCGGCCGACGGCTTTTTCCTGGAAATTCATCCCAAGCTGCGGCCGGTGGATACGGCAGTGGACGGCGTCTTTCTGGCTGGTTGCTGCCAGGGGCCAAAGGACATACCGGACACAATCGCCCAGGCAAAGGCAGCCGCCTCGTCGGCGCTCATTCCACTGCTGCGCGGCACGGTGCCGGTGATCTCGGAGACGGCGGTGGTGGATGACGAAATGTGCGCCGGGTGCGGCATGTGCGTTGACGTGTGCTCCTTCGGCGCGGCGGCCCTCGATCCGCTGTGGAAAGTCTCGCGGATCAATGCGGTGCTGTGCAAGGGATGCGGGGCCTGCGCCTCGGCCTGTCCTTCCAAAGCGATCCAATTACATCACTTTACCCCAGAGCAAATCCTGGCGCAGGTGGATGCGCTGGTGGGGTGAGAGGAGAAAGAGCGAAATGAACAATGTAGCTACGCTCAAAGGTGTGCAGTATTTGGTCAACGAGTCCGGTAAACGCACTGCCGTCGTCATCAGTCTGGAAGAGTGGGGAGAAATTTGGGAGGACATCTACGATGTATTGGTGTCCGAGTCCCGCAAAGGTGAGCCTTTAGTCGCCTGGGAGACTCTGAAAGCAGAGTTGGACTCCGAGGAGCACGCGGGCGTCAATGTATAAAATCGAGTTCCTCGCCTCGGCAGCCAAAGATTTCCGTTCCTTGTCGGCGGAGACCAAGCGGCGCGTGGCGGTTGTGATTGATGGTTTGAGGGATAACCCCCGCCCATCAGGGGTGCGCAAGTTGGTAGGGTACAAACGGTTGTATCGCGTTCGGGTTGGGCAGTATCGCGTTGTGTACCAAATTGATGACAAGACACAACAGATTTTCGTCACCAGAGTCCGCCATCGCCGGGAGGTTTACCGCTAGGTGCGGGATGGTCGGGTGACGGAGCAATTATAGCAGACCTTTTATCAAGGGGGCAATATGGCTGAAAATTTTGAACCGAAAATCGTAGCATTCTTGTGTAACTGGTGCACCTACACCGGGGCCGACCTGGCGGGCACGTCCCGCTTGCAGTACCCGCCCAACGTGCGCATCATCCGCCTGATGTGCTCCGGCTCGGTAGACCCCACCTACGTGCTCAAGCCACTGCTGGACGGGGTTGATGGCGTCCTCATCGGCGGCTGCCATCCCGGCGACTGCCACTACCAATCGGGCAACTACAAGGCGCGGCGGCGCATCATCGCGCTGCGCGAGATCCTCAAACACGCCGGACTGGACGAAGAACGGGTCTGGCTGCGCTGGATCTCGGCCTCCGAGGGCGGCCGCTTTGCCGAGACAGTCACCAAGATGACCGCGTTCCTCAAGGAAAGAGGTCCCAACCCAATGCGGCAAGAGTGGGCAGTGTAATTTCTAGCAAGGAGATACAATGAAAACAATTATTCCTGTCGAAAACAACGACACGCTGGCCGCCGTGAGAGGGTTCCTCAAGCAATTACTGGAAACCGAGGTGGTAGAAGCTATCCTGGTGCCGATGGAGACCCCCAGCGGCACGATCACGCCGGCACTGGTGAGTGACCCCGCCCTGCTGGACGCGGCCGACCCGCTGGCCCCGGTGATGGGGCTGAACGCGGCGCGAGTGGTGAGCAACGTCTCCGTCCGCGAGCCGCGCGGCAGGATCGGCGCAGTGCTGCGCCCCTGCGAGCTGCGGGCACTGGTCGAGTTGGTCAAACTCCAACAGGCCAGCCTGGACGATCTCGTCACCATCGGCGTGGACTGCCTGGGCACATACGACGTGCCGGATTACCTGGCGCTGCGCTCCAACGGCGGTGTAGACGTGTCCGCCTACCTGGCGACGGCCCAGAGCGGCGACCTGGCCCCGCAGGAGGGGTACGCCTTCCGCGACGGCTGCCAGATGTGCGAAAAGCCCCAGGTCGAGAGCGCCGACATCACACTGGAACTGTTCGGCGCCGATTTGAGCAGCGGCATCCCGGTCAGCCTGCCCGACGAATGGGGCGAAAAACTGGGGCTATCTCCGGCAGAGGAGAACGGGAAACGGGCCGAGGTCGTGGAAAAGATCGTCGCTGCCCGCACCCAGGTGCGCGACGAGCGTTTCGCCGAGATCCGCCAGCGGTTGGATACCGAAAGCATCGAGGGCGTGTTCGCCGCCTGTATCCGCTGCCACAATTGTATGACGGTCTGCCCCATCTGCTATTGCAAGACCTGCCTCTTCAAAAGCCCCATCTTTGACCACGAACCATCCCAGTACATGAACTGGGCCAACCGCAAGGGAGCCTACCGGCTGCCGGGCGACACGATGATGTTCCACCTGACCCGTCTCAACCACATGGTACTCTCCTGCGTCGGCTGCGGCATGTGCACCAGCGCCTGCCCCACCAATCTGCCGGTAGGACAGGTCTTCCGCGCCATCGGGCAAGAGGTACAGGCGACGTTCGAATACGTGCCCGGCAAAGATGTCGAGGAGCCGCTGCCGCTGGTGACGTTCCACGAGGACGAGTGGATGGAGGTAGGGGAAGAGTGATATGGTGACGAGGGGACAGGGTGACGAGGTGACGAGGAGACAAGGTGACAAGGAGACAAATGGAAACTGAACAAGAACCCAAAGTGGCTGATGCAGAACTGATCCCCGTCTACATCATGGGGAAACAGTATATGGTTCCGCCGACGCTGACCATCATGAAGGCGATGGAGTACGCCGGATACCAACTCATCCGGGGCGTGGGCTGCCGGGGCGGTTTCTGCGGAGCGTGCGCCACCGCCTACCGCATCCTGGGCGACCCCAAGCTCTATTTTGGCCTGGCCTGCCAGACCGTGGTACAGCCGGGTATGTACCTGGCCCAAATTCCCTTCTTCCCGGCCCCCCGCGCCGCCTACGACATCACCAAACTAGAGCCGACCGCGACCACGCTCTTTAGCCTCTACCCGGAGGTGCTGCGCTGCCTGGGCTGCGGGGCCTGTACCAAAGCCTGCCCCCAGGAAATCGACGTGCGCTCCTACATGGCGGCAGGAATGAGAGGCGACATTGCCGCCGTGGCCGACATCTCGTTCGATTGTATCATGTGCGGCCTGTGCGCGGCCCGCTGCCCGGCGGAAGAGGCCCAGTACAACATCGCCATCCTGGCCCGCCGCCTCTACGGTCGCTACATCGCACCCCGGTCACAACACCTGCGGGAACGATTGGCGGAACTGGAAGAGGGCAAATTCGACGCCGAGATGGCAGAATTGAAAAAACTCGCCAAAGAAGAATTGGTCACGCGGTACAAGGCGCGGGACATCGAACCCAAGTAAGGAGCGATGAAAATGAGCGGTTATCCGCCTGAAATGCAAGAATCTATCCGCCAGGTCGAGGCCACCCGTACCCGGCGGCTGAGCGAGACACATCCCTCGATGTCGCTGGAAGAACGGGAGCGTGTGCTCAACGGCTTCCACCCCGACTATATCGAGGAGAGAATGCGTGCCATCCGCGTGGGGGTCAGCAAAGGGCAGCGCATGCCGGTGGAACTGGCCGACATCGTCGAAGGACGCCCGCACGTCAGCCCCGATTTCGACCTGAGCGAGCCATTCGCCGAAACTGACGTCCTGGTCATCGGCGGCGGGGGCGCAGGCTCTTCGGCTGCCCTGTTGGCCCAGGAAAACGGGGCCCAAGTGATCCAGGTGACAAAACTGCGCTTTGGCGACGCCAACACGATGATGGCCCAGGGCGGCATCCAGGCCGCCGACCGGCCGGAAGATAGCCCCGCCATCCACTATCTGGACGTGATCGGCGGCGGTCACTTTACCAACGTGCCGGAACTGGTGGAAGCGTTGGTGATGGACGCCCCCTTTGTCATCAAGTGGCTGGAAGATATGGGAATGATGTTCGACAAAGAGCCGGACGGGACGATGATAGAGCGGCACGGCGGCGGAACCAGCCGCAAGCGCATGCACTCGGCCCGCGACTATTCCGGCGCAGAGATAATGCGCACGCTGCGGGACGAGGTGCGCAACCGGGAAGATGACATCCGCGTGATCGAGTTCGCCCCCGCCATCGAGTTGGTGCTGGACGACGAGGGGCAGGTCATCGGCGCGGTGACGATGAACCTGGAGACCGGAGCCTATCACTACATCAAGGCCAAAGCGGTGGTAATGGCAACCGGCGGCGGTGGACGGCTGCACTACCAGGGCTTTCCGACCACCAACCACTATGGCGCGACCGCCGACGGCGTCGTCATGGCCTATCGCGCCGGTGCGCCGCTGGGATACCTGGAATCAATGCAGTACCACCCCACCGGAGCGGCCTTCCCGGAGCAAATTCTGGGGTTGCTGGTGACGGAAAAAGTGCGCGGGCTGGGCGCACAGCCGGTCAACAAACACGGCGAGCAGTTCGTCTACCCGCTGGAACCGCGCGATGTCGAGGCGGCATCATTCATCCGCGAGTGCCGGGAACGGGGCAACGGCATCGTCACCCCCACCGGGCAGCCGGCCGTGTGGCTGGATTCGCCCATGATCGAGATCATCCAGGGGCCAGGTGCAATCCAAAAGAACCTGCCGGCGATGGTGCGCCAATTCAGCCGGTTCGACATTGACATTACCAAAGAGCCAATGCTGGTCTACCCCACCCTGCACTATCAAAACGGCGGTGTGCGGCTCAAACCAGATGGCTCCACCGAGATACCGGGATTGTTCATCGCCGGAGAAGTCAGCGGCGGCGTGCACGGCCACAACCGGTTGATGGGCAACAGCCTGCTAGAGATCACCGTCTTTGGGCGACGGGCTGGCCGCTCGGCGGCAGCCCACGCGCAGAAAACGAAACCGGGGAAACCCAACCTGGAACACGTCGCCGCATGGAACCGGGAGTTGGAGGAGACAGGAGTGGATACGGGCGTGATTTCGCCCATCCTGTTGCCCGATTACACGAGACGAGAATAAACAACCACTGTAAGCACACCTGGTTCAAGGAGGCCCAAAATGTATCCTCAATACCCACCCCCACAACAACAACCCGTCTACTACGGGTCCCAATACAGCGGGTGTCTCAAATTCTTTTTGTACGCCATCTCGTTCTTTATACCACTGGCGGGCTTGATCATCGGCGTGGTATTTCTCTCGCGCCCCGACCCCGAGTCCAAGAGCCTGGGACAAACTTGCCTGATAATTAGCATCGTTGCGTTCGTACTGTCCTGCTGCCTGGTCATGGTGTTTGGAGTTGGGCCTATGTTCGTAATTCCTTTCCTGGATATGAATTACTAGACCCGGCAGCGCCTCTGGCCCGTTTCTGAGCCTGACAAAATAGCAAGGAGAATCTCATCTATGCCAGTTCACAAACAAGAACCGGCCACCGCCGTGCTGGTAGTCGGCGGCGGCGTGGGGGGAATGCGGGCAGCGGTCGACCTGGCCGAGGCAGGTCTCAAGACTTATCTGGTGGAAAATATGCCCTGGTTGGGCGGTCGAGTAGCGCAACTGGGGTACATGTTCCCCACCCACGACTGCGTCCTCTGCCGGGGCACGTCGGACCACGGCTATGGCTGCACGCGCCCCTCTATATCACCGGCACTCCTGGATAACAACCTGCACCCCAACATCGAAATCCTCAACAACACCGACCTGATCAACCTCACCGGGTACGCCGGTGACTTTACGGTGACGCTGCGCCACCGCCCCACCCACGTTGACCCCAAAAGATGTATCAACTGCGGGCTGTGCGAGTCCGTTTGCCCGGTGTCGCTGCCCAGCCCTTTCCAGACCGGCCTCTCGGCCCGCAAGGCAGTCTACAAGATGGCCCCGCGCGCGCTGCCGGACTCTTACGTCGTGGACAAGGTGCCGCGCTGTGAGACCTGCCGCCGCTGCGAGACCATTTGCCCTACCGGCGCAATAGACCTGGACGAGCAGGAATCCGAGTACGACGTTCACGTCAGCGCCATCATCCTCTCGCTGGGGTACGAAATCTCTGACCCGGACGAGTACGAGGAGCTTGGATTTGGCCGCTTCCCGAACGTCATCCACTCGATGCAGTACGAGCGCCTTGCCAGCCGCTCCGGCCCGACCGAGGGAATCGTGACCCGTCCCTCCGACGGCAATCTCCCTCAGCGTATTGCCTGGCTCCAGTGCGTCGGCTCGCGGGACGAAAAACATCCCTACTGCTCATCCATCTGTTGCATGTACGCCACAAAAGAAGCCATGCTGGCTAAACAGCGCATTGAGGACGTCCACTGCCAGGTCTTTATGATGGACGAGCGGGCCTTTGGCAAAGAGTTCAACGCTTATTACGAACAGGCGCAGCAGCAATATGGGGTAGAATACACCCGCTGCCGCATCTCGATAGTCAGAGAAGACCCGGAGACGCACAACCTGATCCTGCGTTATCCAGATAAAGATGGCACGTTCGTGGAGCACCCCTTCGATATGGTGGTGCTGGCGGTGGGAGCGCTGCCGCCCAACGGTTCCCGCGACCTGGCAAACGTGCTGGGGATCGAGTTGAACCCCTATGGCTTTTGCACTACCGATAAATTCGCTCCCCTCGAGACGAGCAGACCCGGTATCTATGTCTGCGGGACGTTTGCCTCACCCAAAGAGATCGCCGAGACGATCCTGGACGCCAGCGGCGCGGCCGGCGACGTGATGCGCCTGCTCTCCGACCAGATCGGCGCACCGACCTACAGCCGCGAGTACCCGTTTCTCTCCGAACCGGGCAGCCTGCCCCCCGAACGGGACGTGGAGGGACAGGAACCGCGTGTGGGCGTTTTCGTCTGCCGCTGCTATCCCAGCATCGCGGGGGTCGTGGACACGGACGCAGTGGCCGAGTTCGCAGCCACGCTGCCAGGCGTGGCGCACGTCGAGACGATGGATTACGCCTGCCTGGAAGAGGGACAGGAACAAATCAAGCAGGTGATCGAGGAGCAAAATCTAAACCGGGTAGTCGTGGCAGCTTGCAGCCATCGCACCCACGAGCCGCTGTTCCAGCGCGTCGTCCGTCAGGCCGGGCTGAACCCCTACCTGCTGGAAATGGCAAACGTCCGCGAGCAGTGCGCCTGGCCCCACGCCGACGATCCACCCAAAGCGACCCGCGCGGCCAAAGAATTGGTGCGGTTGGCGACGGCGCACGCCCGCCTGGCCGAACCGGTACACAAACAAACCCTCGATCCGACGCGGCGGGCATTGGTGATCGGCGGCGGCGTCTCCGGCATGACCGCCGCGCTGAACATCGCCGACGCCGGGTACGACGTGACGCTGGTGGAGCGGACGGGGGGACTGGGCGGCAATCTGCAACGCATCTACTACGTCGCCGAAGGGGACAATCCCCAGCGGTTGCTGCGCGACCTGGTCAACCGCACGCTGGGCCACCGCAGGATTGACGTCCTCATCAACTCGGATGTCATCGCCAACGACGGCAGCCTGGGAGCATTTCGCTCCACGGTACGCACGCCGGCCGGTGAACTGGTGATCGAGCACGGAGCGACCATCCTGGCTACAGGCGGGCAGGAATGGCAGGGGGACATTTATATGCTCGGCCACGACGAGCGGGTCGTCACATCCAGCACGCTGGAAGAGATCATCGCCCACCGCCCGGAGCAGATCGTGGGTTTGGAAGAGGTCGTGTTCATCCAATGCGTGCGCCCGCCGGGCGGCCTGGACTATTGCAGCCGTACCTGCTGCACGAACACGATGAAGAACGCCATCCGCATCAAGCTGCTCAACCCCAACTGCCGGGTGGTCGTCCTCTACAAAGACATCATCACCTACGGCTTTCGAGAAGCGTTCTACACCGAGGCGCGGCAGCGCGGCGTCCTGTTCGTCCGCTACGACGACGACCACATGCCGCAGGTCACAAACGACGACCAGGGGAACCTCCAGGTCGTGGCCTGGGAGCCTTCTCTGAAACAAGAGATCGTGTTACAGCCCGACCTGCTGTCGCTGAGTATGATGATCAGGCCATCCGACGGCACCGAGAAACTGGCCCAAATCATGGACGTGCCTCTGTCCGGCGAGGGGTTCTTTATGGAGGCCCATCTCAAAATGCGCCCGATGGACATGGCGCGGGAGGGGATTTTCGTCTGTGGCATGGCCCACTATCCCAAATTCATCGAAGAGTGCATCACCAACGCCCAGGCAGCGGCGGCCCGTGCCATCACAATCCTCTCCACCCCACAGATGTACGTCGGCGGCGTCGTCTCGGTGGTTGACCAGGACAAGTGCGTGGGCTGTCTGACGTGCGTGCGCACCTGCCCGTTCGGCATTCCCAAGATGCGCTACTCAGATACCGGCGTGGGCGGGATCAAGGGAGCGGCATGGATCGATCCGGCGCTGTGTACCGGGTGCGGCACATGCTCGGCCGAGTGCCCGGCCAAAGCGATCCAGTTGGTCGCCTACCGGGACGACCAGATCATGGGG
>CAYNVC010000003.1:0-9843 GCA_964400615.1 uncultured Anaerolineales bacterium
TGGACGGGCGACGTGACGATTATGCAGGCGCAAGAAGGGGTGACGATTACGGCGCAGTATGGGAGCGCCTGGGGGGCCAGCGGCAGTTTCGATGTTGGCTCGTACAAGGTGTTCCTGCCGCTGGTGATACGCGGGGGATGACTTGCTTTGCTAGAGTCTGGCAAATTTTCAGAATGCCCATATCTTGGGGTGAGCGACAATAAAAGCGCTAGATATGGGGGTTCGTAGTAGCGGCTTTAGCCGCTTTTGAGCCTTTTGGACGGCTGAAGCCGTCACTAGGAACAAAAACGCCAGTGTCCAGTTGCTTTAGACGTGAACTGCGCTTTTCTCGTAAACTTGCACCAGTATCTGCGCCTGGGCTTTCCAACTGTGGTGGGTCTCCACGTACCGCCGCCCGGCGGCCGTCAGTTGCTTTGCCAGGGTCGGATTCGAGTAGATTTGCATAACCTGGGTTGCAAATACATCTGGCCTGTCGGCGACTAGCGCCACTTTTCCCGCGCGTGCTTCCAGGCCGGCGAACGCGGCCGGGGTGCAGACGATGGGCGTACCCATCGCCATTGCTTCCAGCACCTTGTTCTGAATCCCCACCGCGTAGAGCACCGGGCACACCGCCACGCTCGCCTGGGCCAGGTAGGGCCGCAGGTCGCTAACGTAACCTGTCACCTGGATCCGCTCGTCTGCTGCCAGTTGGCGCACCGCCTCCGGCGGGTTCTGTCCCACGATCTGGAATTGCACACGCGGGTCTTTGGCCCAGACGTGGGGCAGTACCTCCCGTGCAAAGTACAGCGCGGCGGCGACGTTGGCGTGGTAGCTCATCTTGCCGGTGAAGACGATGGTCGGGGGAGAAACCGGGCCGGAAAACCTGGTTTCTGGGGGGCGAAAGTATTCCAGGTCTACGCCGTTGGTCACGACTGTGATGGGGGCGGGATGGGCGTCCGTGGGCAGGTGGCGGCGGGCCAACTCTTGCAGTGCTTTTTTGTCCCGCCGCGAGGTGATCACCACCTGGTCGTACCGCGTCAGCAGTTGGGCCTCGTAGCGGCGGGTGCGGGCCAGGTCAACCGCCGCCATCAGGCGGGAGCGCAGCTGCGCGCCGTTCTGTGTGGCCTGCTCGAACAAGAGTGAAATGCAATCCACCGAATCGTACACCGCCGCCGCGTCGCCGACTGCCCGCGCCAGCCGCGCTGCCCGCAGGTGTTCGATGTGTACCACGTCGAACGAGCCTGACCGCGACAACTCTCTCAGCCGCTGCTCCATCCCCCGGTGGTAGGAGTAGACCGCTTGTAGCGGCTCGCGGGTGGGCAGCGCCAGCAGACAGTTGGAGAGCATGCGCACCCGGGGGATCGAAAAGATTTCCACTTGCACTCCCCAATCTCGCAGTTCATTGGCCTGCTCCTGTTCCTCCGCCGAGTTTCCAGCGGCAGTCAGCAGCGTGATCCGGTGGCCCAGCCGGGTCAGTGCCCGAATCAGGTTGTAGGGCCGGGTGCGGATGGGTGAGGGGACGTAAGGGGTGACGTAGAGGATCCTCACTTTCTCGCATTCCTCCCGTGCGAGGGTGGGAGGCCAAGTTTGACCTCCACCGCCGTTACTATCTCTGGCACGGTTGCGACCTTTAATTTGCTCAGGGCTTGCTCGCGGCTCATATATCCCTCTCGCACCAGCCCCGCCAATTCCATCACGTAAGGGTGATACCCCATCTGCTCCAGGTGAATCTGGTTGGCAAAGCTGTTGAGCAAGCAGTTGGTCGAGTTGGGGTCGGTGTCCAGCGGCCGCTCCCATCCCAGCTTTCCGATGCGGCGCACCGCGCTCTCCTCGTCATAGTCCAGAAAGGCCAGCGGGGAGACGTTGTAGGGGCACGCGCGCGTGTTTTCCAGGTGATGCGCCTCTGGGAAATAGACGCTTATCTGCCCGCCGACAACTTTTTCCAGCGGAGCCAGCGCCGTCCCGACCATTGCCTGTAGCATGCGGTGATTGGTGCGAAAGATGGCCGAGGCCAGCGGTATCTGGCCCGGCGACCAGCCGTAGGCCAGCATTGGGATGTCCTGTTCCAGCGCCATGCGCAGCCCGATCCCCTTGGCCAGGGCCATGCAGGTGTTACAGATGCCGCTCGCCCGCTCCAGTGCTTTGGGCGGGTACATCCCCGGTTGTGTGGAGGCCAGAAACACCTGCCGCATGAGGTCAAAGCGTGGCTTGACAATGACGTGATCCACCGCGAGGTTTTCGGCAACCACCTGCATGTTCCTCAAGGCGGCCGGGGAGACGAAACCGTTATCGAAGGTAAAGGCCAGCACGCGCAGGTCGTATTGCTTTTTGAGCAGCCACAGGGTATAGGTGCTGTCCTTGCCTCCGCTCCAGCTCATCAGACAGTGATGGCCTGGCCGTTCCCGTACCTGGGAGACGAGTGTCTCGAACCGCACGCGCAGCTTTTCCCGCTGCTCCACCCTCCGCTCCGTGCCCGGCATGCGGCGGCAATACTGGCAGACCCCATCTTGGTCAAATTGAATGCCGGGAAAGGTCTCCGGCAGGATACAGCGGGTACAACGTTTCACCATTATTTACTCCTTCCCCCGGCAGATGCGGACGGGGTGAGCCTCTTCCACAGGCCGGGGTGGAAAATTATCCACGAACAATTGTTGGACGAGTTGAGTGGAGAGCACTCCCACCAGCGCCATATCATCCCTCTCGCCGATGTGTTTGCCCGTCCGGCACTTGAGCGCCAGCCGGGACACGGCGCTGGGATCGAATATGCCGCCTGCCCGGATCGCCTCCGGCGCGAGCAATTCTTCCACGTAGGGCGGGTTTCCATACCCGCCGGAAGGGTCTCGATACCCGCCGGATTGGCCGAAAAAGGCCGTGTGGATGGGGGCGCGGTAGGGCTGCTTGCGCCGTCGCCAGACCTGAGGGGGCAACAGCCCCTGGGCGCTCTTTTTGAGGACGTGCTTTTCCTGCAACCCGCGAATCTTGAAGCGGGGCGGCAGGCGGTTGCAAAACTCGACCACCCGGTGATCGAGGAACGGAAAGCGCCCTTCCACCGAGTTGGCCGCCATCATCCGGTCTCCCTGGGACGAGAGGAGGTAAGGGGACATAAAGGTGGCGACCTCGATGTATTGGGCCTGGGCCAGCGGCCCCCAGCCGGGCAGACGTCCATTCAGCGCGGTCAGGAACCCGGCTACCGGATCGTATCCCCTGAGCGAATCGCGCATCCCGGCAGAAAAGAGCCGTTGCAGGCGGGCGGTGTTGCGCCAGCGGATTTGGTGCGAGTATCCCAGTTGCTCTACCTCCTCCAACCCGCGCCGGAAGAAGGCGGTCAAATAATTGCCGCTGCGTGCCAGATCGGCCACGTAGGGGTAGAGCCGCTGCAACAACGAGGGCCGCCAGGCCGAGTCCGGCTGACGCGCCCAAAAGCGGCGCACCTTGTCCTCCTTGAAAATGTTGTAGCCGCCCAGGAATTCGTCCGCCCCCTCCCCGGTCAGGACGACCTTGATGCCGTTTTCGTGGACCAGCCGGGAGAGCAGGTACATCGGGGCGGGCGAGGCACGCAGGAGGGGGGCCTCGGCGTGCCAGACCACTTGCGGGAATATGCGCCCGATGTCGGTGTTGCGGCACTCGGCGCGGCGGTGGTCTGTGGCGAGAAAGGCGGTGGCGATCTCCTGGTAGGCTCGCTCGTCGAACTGGGACTCTTCGAAGGCGATGGAAAAAGTACACAGGGACTCTGGCGTGTGCTGCCGGATCAGGGCGGCGATGTAGGTGGAATCTATCCCGCCGCTGAGGTAACTGCCCACCTGGACGTCCGCCCGCAGCCGCAGCCGCGTGGCGTCGGAGAGCAGGGCGCGCAATTGCTCCGCCGCTTCTTCCTCCGAGACCTGCACCTCGCTCCCCGCCTGTGGAAAGGTCAATCCCCAGTAGCGGGAGATGGTGTGCGAGCCTGACCGGGCCAGCATATAGTGGCCCGGCGGCAGTTCCTGGATATCCTGAAAGATAGTGCGCGGCGCGAGCGGCGCCCAAAAGGTGAACGTCTGGGCCAGAGCACGCGGGTCGAGACGGGCCGTCACCCTGGGGTCTAGCAGCAACGCCTTGATCTCGGACCCAAAGACCAGCCCCTGGGGGAGCAGCGTGTAGAACAGCGGGCGGATGCCCAGCCGGTCGCGGGCCAGGAACAACTCCCCCTTGCGCGTGTCCCAGATGGCGATGGCGAACTGGCCGTTGAGCCGGTGGAGGCACTCTGGCCCCAGGTCTTCGTAGAGGTGGAGGATGACCTCGGTATCGGAGCGGGTGGAGAAGCGGTGCCCGGCCCGCTCCAGCCCGGTGCGCAGTTCCGGATAGTTGTAAACCTCGCCGTTAAAGACGATCCACAGCGATTCATCTTCGTTGGGGATGGGTTGCTGACCGGTGCTCAAGTCCACGATGCTGAGACGGGCGCAGCCGATACCCGCCCTCCGGTCCACATAGAGACCGAACTCGTCCGGCCCGCGATGGCCGATGAGGCCCAGCATCTGTTTCAGGAGGCCGATCTCGGGCGGTCGCTTGCCGCTCCAATCCAATGTGCCGATAATGCCACACATATCAGTCCTTGAGAGCCGCTGCCCGTATCTTGCCCGAAGCCGTCTTGGGCAGCGAAGCGCGAAACTCGACGTACCTGGGAACCATAAAATCCTCCAGGTGTTGGGTGCAGTGGCGGAGCACCTCTTTTTCAGTGAGTTGCTGTCCCTCCCCGCAGACGACGAACGCCTTGATCGCCTGGCCCAGCAGCTCGTCCGGCACGCCGACGACGGCGGCCTCCACCACGCCCGGCAATTGGTAGAGCACCCCTTCCACCTCTTTGGGGGCCACTTTTTCCCCCCGGCTCTTGATGACGTCGTCCTGGCGGGCGACAAAATAGAGGAACCCCTCTTCGTCCATCCTGAACAGGTCGCCGGTGTAGAGCAGCCGTTCCGCCGGATACCTGCCGGGGCGATACCGCCTGGCGGTCGCTTCTGGATTGTTCCAGTACCCCTGCATCACGTGGGAACCGCGCACCACCAGCTCTCCCACCTGGCCCGGCCCCAGCCGGTTGCCGTTCTCGTCCTCGATCCAGACCTCGGTGCCGGGGATGGCGACCCCCACCGAACCGGGCCGGCGCTCCAACTCCTCCGGCGGCAGATAGAGAGTGCGCTTGCACTCGGTCAGCCCGTACATCGAGTAGAGCCGCGCCCAGGGAAAGGCTTTACGCAACCGTTGGATGTGTTCGACCGGCAGGGCGGCGGCGGTGTTGGTCAGGTAGCGCAGGGAGGAAAGATCGAACTTGCCCAAGTCCATCTGGAGCAGCACGGCAAACAGGGTTGGCACGCCGGGCAGTCCCGTCACCCGTTCCTGCTCGATCCGTTTCAGCACCGCCGCCGGATAGGTGAAGGAGCGTTCCAGCACCAGCGTGCCGCCGAATTTGAAAGCCATCAGCAGTTGGTAGAGGCCGTAATCGAACGAGAGCGGCAGGACGTTGATGATGATGTCGTCCGGCACGTTTTCCAGGTACTGGATGATGGAGGAGGCGGCAAAGGACACGTTGGCGTGGGTGGACATAACCCCCTTGGGCTCGCCCGTGCTGCCGGAGGTATAGATCAGACAGGCTAAATCCACGTCAATGCTGGGGCAGGGTGGTGGGGTGGGGGGATTGCTTTCCAGCAAGCGGGTAAAAGTCGTCCCCTCTGGCGCGTCTCCTTTGCCGCACGCGATACTGAAATTGAGCGCGGGCACGGCGTCAAACAGGTCGGCTACCTGTGCGCCGCGCCGCGCCGGAGCGAACAGCCCCCTGGCGGCGCAGTTGTTCAGGACGTAGGCCAGCTTGGCCGGTTTGGTGGTGGGGTTGACGACGGTGAACGTCCCCCCGGCCTTGAGGATGGCAAAGATGGCGACGACCGTCTCGACCGAGTTGGGCAGCCAGACCGCCACCCGGTCGCCGCGTTTCATTCCCTTGTCCAGCAGCCCGTTCGCTGCCCGGTTGGCCTGCTCCTCGATCTGGGCATAGGTCAGCCGCTGCCCATCGCAGACCAGGGCTAATTTGTCGGGGAACTGCCGGGCGCTATTCTCCAGAAACTCGTTCACCAGCATCCGGCGCTGCCTCTCCTTTCTTGCCCCGCACGTAACGCGCCAACTGCGTGACAGAATCAAAATTCTCTGGCAAAATCTCTTGGTCCTCTACGGTGACATCAAATGTTTCTTCGACGAACATGACCAATTCCAGTACCCCGGTCGAGTCCACGATTCCTTCTTCCAGGAAAGAAGCGTCATCCTGCAGCTGGCTGCCGTCGTCGCTGAACAAAAAGTTTTCCAGGATGTAGGTGCGGATAGAGTTTTCTATTGACATTTGGGCCTCCATGTTTTCTCATTTTAATGGTTCCGAGTTGGTTTATGGTGACGAGAATCCTAGAAAAGGGCTAGACAGGCGTAAATTTAGCCGTTTTTCAATTTTCTGCTGGCGGCACTGTCCCCCGCGCTGCCGCTTTGATCCACGTGGAAGGCGCAGTGCAGATTCTCCCAACCGGAGAGGCGGCATTGAGACAGGCATTGCCTGGGTAAGTTGAGGCTATCCTTTGATGTGGCAACATCGTCAGGTGGGTTTCTGCTTTCTTGCCCCGCCATCTGCTGAACCTCTCCCTTGCCGGGTTCCCCACTATTTTCCGTCGAGCACCAGCGGCATATAGACGTAGTAGAATGGGGAGATAGGCCCGCCAACGTTGTTCATTTCGTTGGACTCTGGCACCAACCCGTAGGGACGGTCGTTACTCGTGTTGTCCACCCTGACGTAGAACGCTGTGGTGTCCTGAATTTGTTGCTCGGTGAAGCTATGATGAATGACCACGGTTTGTTGATAACCGGGTGCTATAGGAGCCACACCAGCGAAAAATTCACCATACTTTTGGGATGGGTAGGAGGTGATGGAATCGAGGAATATATCTACCCAGAAACCTGCGTCGTTATCTGGATTCCAGGCTGTGCCGCTGCCCTGGTTTCCGACCACGATGGTAAAAGTGACCGGTTTACCCGCCTCCAATTGCAAAGGCTCGACTGTAAAATCGAGCACTACCAGATCGGGTACTCCAATGCGGACGTTGGTGTCGTTGTCGCCGGGATGGCTGTCACCTCTGCTGCTCCCGGTCTCGGTGATGGTGAAAGGGGTGTTGAACTCGGCTGCGTCGATCTGCTGCGGCTCCGAATCGGTGTATCTGACTGTGAATGTGATTGTATTTCCTACGTCGCCGGCGGGTAGATGCCCAACGGTGTAATTGTAAATACGCCCATCAGACGAGTGCCAGCCGTAACCCTCATACGATGTGCCGGGCGGCAAAACGGTTGTGATGACTACTCCTTCGGCGTGCATGTGCTCCGCGTTACCGTAGGTGACGGTGTAGGTCATCAGCCTGCCTGGAGAAAAGAGACTGGGGTTGTGTGTCACGTTGATGGTGAGGTCGGGCAGCGTGCCGATGGTATCTATATCTGCCACGGTCAGAGGCGTTGCAAGCGATGAATGTGTCATCGTGGCGCGGTTGGTCACGGAGGCGGCCCCCGACGGCAGTGGATCGTCAACTTGGAGGCTGATCTGAACCTGGCCGCTGGTCAGGGCAGCGATGGTTGGAATGCGAAAGATCACTTTGTTGGCAGCCAGCATATACTGGCAGGCTCCTTTTGCAATCTCGCAAGTGATGTACTGCGTGTAACTGACGGGCAAGGTGTCGGTGATGATAACATCGTAAGCATTCTCGTTTCCACTGTTGGCGTATGCCAGCGTGTATGTCAGCCTGTCGCCGGCATAGACGGTGGAGACGTTGTCACTTTTGCTCAGAGAGAGAGTTGGTGCGCTGCTGACCGTTGTATACGCTGCGTCTTGCAGAAAATCACCCTCCGCGTCTTTTAATTGCGCCGTGAAGCTCAGCGGCGTGCCGTTCGTGAGCGGAAGCGTCACGTCCGCATGGATGACGATCTCTCCAACGCCGTTCACCCCATAATTGTTGACGCCGGTTATGACGCCGATTTCCCAATAGCGCACGTTGCCCGTCCCGCCAGTCGGAGGAGGGGTCGCGCTGACGAATGGGGCAAAACCATCGAAGGTGGCGCTGATGACCGTCTGTGTGCTGTTGGCGTTGCCGGTATTTGTATAGCGCAGCGTGTACGTCAGAGGATCGCCGGCCTCTACGCTGCCCTGGGGCCGCTGGGTGACGGTGAACGAGAGGGCGGGGGTAGATGTGACGTGGGTGGTCTCGATAAATGGCGGTGGGCTTTCTTCGTTGCTGCTGATGGCGACTGCGTTTTCCAGCAACGTCTCGCTGCTGAGGGGGGTGTCCACTCTAACCCAGACTAGAATGGTATTGTGGCCGCCGGCGGTCAGGACGTCCGTGTGCCACACGTTGTTTCCCTCGTCGGGCGGTGGCGATGACCCCATATACGTCACCCGGCTGTCGTAGGTGTCGGTGATAACGATGTCCGTGGCATTGGCGGTTCCGTTATTTCCGTAAACGATCGAGTATACCAACGTCTTTCCGGCTTGTACCGGATCGGGGATGTCGGTTTGCGTTACCTGGAGGTCGGATTCCGATAACGCCTGTGTGCTCTCGGTGGTGCTGACGGGTGACGTCTGGTCGCTCTCCAGGATGGCCGTGTTGGTTATGACTGTTCCAACCGGGAGGGTGTCGGTCAACTGGACGTAGACAACTATGGATTTGGACGTATCTACTGCCAGTGTCGGGAACGTCCATACCCGGTTGTTGCTGCCGGTGTCTGGGGAGGGGTTGGCGTCAAAGAACGATACATTTGGATCATAGCCCTCGGTGACAGTGATGGAGGTGGCGTTTTCGTTGCCGCTGTTGGTGATGACGATAGTGTACTTTAGTGTCCCGCCGGCGCTAACCGGGTCCGGATGGTCTGTTTTGGTGATGGTCAGTATTGGGCGAGAGTGGACTGTTGTTTGCTCGACAGCGGATAGCGGTGTGACGTGATCCGTGTTCAGCCAGGCGGTGTTGGTCAATAGTGTGCCGTTGACCAGGGGCCGGGCGACGGTGGTGGTGATGACGATCTGGCCGTGTCCGCCAGAGGGCACGGAGCCGGGCTTCCAGTAAGGGGCAACGGGTGTGCCGCCGTCGGGCGCGGGGTTGGCTCCTGCGAAAATGGTGTTCGAGTCGAGCGTGTCGGTGATGACGACGTTTGTGGCCTGCCAATTTCCCGTGTTGGAGTAGGTCAGGGTGTAGGTGAGCGTCGCACCGGCCTCCACGATGTTGGGAGCGTCTGTTTTGTACAGGTGCATTACTGGGGTCTTGACCGTGAGGGAGCTTGTGTCCGTCGTCACCCGCGTCCCGGTGTAGGTAGCTTGTACCGTCCAGTCGCCGGGGTTTTGGGGAGTGTAGACGTTGTCGCTCCAACTGCCGCCGTGGTCAGGTTCTATGACGCTAAAGGTGGTCCGAGTGGTGACGTCGCCGCGACTGTTGCCGTACACGTCGAACGCTTTTACCGTGTAGGTCTGCGTCTCCCAGGCAAAGATGGTCGCCGTCGGCGGTGTGAGGATGATGTGATCCAGTTCCGCCGGGCTGATCGAGACCAGAGTCGAGTTCGTGTCTGTGGCGTTTTGGGAATCAGTCACTTGAACTGCCGCCGTGTGAACGCCGGACACGGTCCAGGTACACGTCACGGTTTCTCCGTTCCCGTCGTCGTATTGCCCATCGCCGTCCAAATCCCAGGTATAGGTCAGCGGCCCGCCGCCGGGGTCGTGCGACGTGGAGGCCGTTATGGTGACTGGTAAGCCCGCTGTTCCGGTATACGGCCCTCCTGGGTCGGCGGTGGGGGGCAGGTTGTTGACCGTGACGGATGTGGAGGCGGTGTCGG
>CAYNVC010000003.1:9943-23282 GCA_964400615.1 uncultured Anaerolineales bacterium
ACGAGAGTGTGGCGGAGAGAGTGATGGAGGCGGCCTCGTCGCCAAAGTAGGGGCCGCTGGGGTCGGCGGTGGGGGGCAGGTTGTTGACCGTGACGGATGTGGAGGCGGTGTCGGTCAGGCCCTGGGTGTCGCTGACGAGGAGAGAGACGGTGAATGAACCCGGCTCGTTCCAGACGTGTGCGGGAGTGGCGGAGGAAGCGTCGTCGAACGCGCCGTCGTTGTCCAAATCCCAGGCGTAAGAGAGGGGGCCGCCGCCGGGGTCGGACGAGAGTGTGGCGGAGAGAGTGATGGAGGCGGCCTCGTCGCCAAAGTAGGGGCCATCGGGGTTGGCTACGGGGGGCGAGTTGGTAACGGTGAGAGCGGCGGTGTCTGCCACGCTGGCGTAGGTCACTGTGACTGTCCAGGAACCGTCCTTTTCGGTGGTGTAGACGTTGGTTGCCCACGTTCCCCCAGCGCCCGGTGTGATAGTATAGACTGCGTTAGACGTGACGTCCCAATTGTTGCTATAGGCATCTGTTCCGGTGCTGGTGTAGGCAATGGACTGACCTGCACTGATAGTTGCGGTTGCCGGTGCGAGGGTGAGGCTGACCGGGCCGGCATGAGTGACCGTGAGCGTGGTGGTGCCGGAGCAGGTGTCGTAACTACTCGTGATAGTCCACGTTCCGGCCAACTCGGCTGTGTAAGTGTGTCCCGCCCAGGTTCCTCCGGCGTTGGGAGTGTTCGTATAGGTGCTATGGGCTGTGACATCCCATCTGTGGCCGTAGCTGCCGTGAGCAGTGACAGTGTAGGGGATGGATTGCCCGGCGCTGATGACTGCGCCGGTGGGGGTCAACGTGATGATGGTGGCGGTCTCGACCGTAGCGGTCACGCTGCTTGTCTTGGGATTACTCTGATCGCCGTCAATGGTGGCGCTGTTGGTGATGACTGTCCCGTTGCTCAGAGGACTGGTGATGGTGACGAGCAGAGTAATATAGCTCGATGCGGTGGGGGTCAGGCTGCCGATATTCCAGTAGAGGGTGTTGCTCGTTCCTATGGTAGGTGTAAGTGAGGCGCTGACGTAAGAGACGTTGGGGTCGAGCGTGTCGGTGATGATGACCCCGCTCACCGTGCCGGTGCTCGTGTTTTGAAAAGTCAGGGTGTAGACGATCTGTGTCTTTGGGTGAGCATAGTTGTCGCTTTGCGTTTTTGAGATTGTGAGGTTGTCCTCGTCGAGCATCGGCCTGGCGCTGGCGGCCTGTGATAACAGCAGTAGTGTAACCACTACGCCGGTGAGTCCGATTGTGAGTGCTTCCAGGAGTCGGATGGAAATTTCTTTTTTGGACATCGTGCCTCCACTTGTCCTTGTGCTCACTCGATTATAGGGACAAGTTTTTCAATTGACTGGCTCTTTCTCACGATTCAGTAGTAGGAGGCGGTTGCCTGGTTGGCAGTGGTGTGTCAGTTGGTGGAACTGGTGCCTCGGTTGGGCGTGGTTGGGTTGGCGTGGGGCGGGGTGTATTTGTCGGTGGCAGCGGTGTGTCGGTCGGCGGCGGCAGGGTGGGTTGGGGTGTATTCGTCGGTGGTTGAGTTGGCGGTGGCTGCGTGTGCCGTGGTGCGTTCTGGGGCGGCGGAGTCGGTGATGGAGGGAGGGGGGTGATAGTTGGGGTTGGGGTCGGTGGTGCGACTCGTGTGGGTGCAGGAGCAGGAATTACCGGAGATGGAGATGGTGTTGCCGTTGGCGTTGGCGTCGTGCCGGGTTCAAAGCTAAAGGTCGGCGATGGGGTCATAGCGATAGCTGTGGTGGTCGCATCTGCGTCACAGAATTCGACGATTTCCGGGTCTCGTTCCGGTTCGGCGTACATTTCCTGGCACTTGGGTAACGTGAGTGAGCCTGTCTCTAGCATACAAATCACAGCTCCCTCTTCAATCGTCAAGTGGGTTGTTTCGTCCTTGACTTGGGCTTTGACGTGTGCGGGCAGGCTCAGAATAGTCACCGGACATGCCGGTACTATGATCTCGTAAGACGGTTTTTGAGCGACGAGTGTAATTTGACCTTCGTGCACTGTCATCTGCAGGCGGGGAAAGGCATGGGGGTTTTGCATCTCGACGTTGGTGCCGGGCATCAATTTGAGAGTGCTCCCGTCTCCCAGGCGGAACTCGGCTTCCTCTGTTGTGTCTGTGACGATTTGGGTTGTTTCTTCGACGTTGATGACCGTGTCCTCTCTTATCGTTGTCCATTCCGAGTTGCCTGACGAGCGCATTTGTGCTTGTCCGGCATCCAATTGCAATTGCAAGTAGAGTGGTAGCCACTGCTCGGTCGCCGTGACCGTGGGGTTTTGGCAGGCAGCCAGGAGCGGCAATAGTGCGATTAGCGAGAGGCAAATTATTTTTTGGCGAGTATTTTGTTTTGTTTTGATCATGTCGTCACGCGCTCGAGTGTTACCTGGACTCGCAGAAAAACGTGGATTTCGTCGATTCCTGCTACAGATCGGTGTTAATCTGCATCCCAATGGAATTTGTCGGTTAACCGGGTCGTTAGACACGAACAAACACGGTTCCCACGGATACAGTTTCAATAGATCCAAATTTGCCCGGCCTGGGCTGCCAGACTCATCAGGCCAGGGGTGGGGATCAGGCACAATTCCCTTCGAGTGATCTTGGATCTACCGGGTTGATACAAATCCGTGTGCAAAGCCCGTGTTTGTGCGTGTCTTGCCGGTGAAATAGGATGTGGTGGTTCTAATTGCCAGGTTGCAAAAAATTGAACGTGTTTTAATTTTATGAAATTGGGGTCGGTTAACGGTAATGAGAATCCTAGAAAAAGACTAGAACGATCGAGATCGTCGTCTGGTACGAAAAGCGCGTTAAAACGCACTCGAACCGGTGAGGCTCTTGGGATTTCGCAGGGCTGACTGAATGACTGGTTTTTGCCACGAATTTCACTAATCTATCGTTTCTCGTGCCAGCGGCCCGTTTCAATGCCCCACTAAACGTCAAGTTATTTGCTCCTCATTCCTTGTCATCTCTAGCGAGTTTTCAAGGTATTAGTTACCTATCTCTGACGATTGCCTCCTACAATAATGCTGCTTAATGGTTCATAGATCAAGAGGAGGGTCAAAAAGTTGGAATCCAGTATAAATCGGCCGGTTTTTGCTCCGGTAGCAGGGGTGTCCCCTTTCTCTACTTTGCGCAAGAGTATGTGGCGCAAGCGCTCAACACTCTGGACTGTACTCCCGTTACCTTTGTTGGATGCGGCTTGTATTGCTCTGAGCATGATGGTGGCCTACTGGCTGCGTTTCCAATTGTTGGAGTATGGCGGCCCCTACGGGCCTACCGTGGAATCCTTTTACATTCATCTCGCTTTGTTCGCCCTGGTACCCTGGCTGCTCATCTTTGGCGCTCACCGGTTGTATCACCTTGATGCCCTCTTTGGTGGAACCCAGGAATATGCCAACGTACTTTATGCCTGCACATTTGGCCTGGTTGGGTTCATTCTTTACGGTTTTTTGAATCGGCGTATAGAGTATGACATATCTCGAGGTTGGTTGGCGATGACCTGGTTCTTTTCTGTCATCAGCGTATCCTTGACCAGGTTCAGCTACCGGAGACTGGTATATAGTCTGCGGCGGCGGGGATTTTTTATCCGTCGAGCTTTGGTCGTGGGGACCAACGAGGAAGGGCGAGCGGTTGTAGACCAGCTGCGAGAGTCACCCGACGCTGGCGTGCAAGTGGTAGGATTTGTGAACCCGGCGCAACACTCTGCTTCCAGGATGGAAGGAGTGCCGGTGTTGAATGGGTTGAATAGGTTGAGCAATTTCATTCGCAGCCTGAACGTGGATGACCTCATTGTCATCCCCACTGCATTGCGCCGCGAAGAGTTGCTGGATATTTATCGGGACTGGGGGACGGACGAACGGCTGCGCATTTGTCTCTCCTCTGGCCTATACGAGATGTTCACCACCGGCGCTCAGGTGAGGAATATCGGCTTTGTCCCAATGGTGAGCCTCAACCGTACCCGCATCACCGGGATGGACGCGGTTCTAAAGAGGACGTTGGATTGTGTGGTCGCGGCTGTGTTAATTGTATTGTTGGGCATCTTTGTGTTGCCGTTTGTCGCTCTGGCACTCTGGTTGGATTCTCCGGGGCCGATTTTCCACCGGCGGCGGGTGGTCGGTTTACACGGGCGCAGATTTGACGCTTACAAATTGCGTACCATGATCACCGACTCGGAGGCTTTTATGGATGCGCACCCAGAACTGAAGGAAGAATGGGAACGGACGGGCAAAATTCAGAATGACCCCCGAGTTACTCGACTGGGACACTTTATGCGCCGTTATAGCCTGGATGAACTGCCCCAATTGTTCAACGTGCTCAAGGGACAAATGAGCCTGGTTGGGCCACGGATGATCACACCAGCCGAGTTGAGACATTTCCATCGCTGGAGACATAACCTGCTGACGGTTAAACCGGGGATGACCGGCCTGTGGCAGGTCAGTGGGCGCTCGGATCTCTCTTACAAAGAACGGGTCAGGCTGGATATGCAGTACATTCGCAATTACACCATCTGGCAAGATCTCAAGCTGATATTGAGCACTATTGGGGCGGTGTTCAAAGGGCGAGGAGCCTATTGAGCTTTAGCCTGGGGCGTTCGAGATATGGAGATGACCCTGCTATTCTGTTCGCTGCATTGATGCTTGAGGAGGAAAATTGGAAATTCAACAATATTTGCAAGAAGTACAGAGCACCTTGACCAGATTACCGGTGCAGTACATTAGCCAGGCGGTTGATGTGCTTCTGAGCGCTAACTATGTGGGAACCACCATATTTACACTGGGCAATGGCGGGAGCGCCTCCACGGCCTCTCACTTCAAGTGTGATTTAGCCAAGGGCACCATCACTCCTGGTCGCCCGCGCTTCCGCGTGGTGGCGCTGACGGACAATGTGCCGCAAATGACCGCCCTGAGCAACGATCTTTCATACGAGGACGTGTTTGCCGAACAACTGCGCGGCTTGATGATGCGGGGGGACGTGGTGGTTGCTTTCAGCGGTAGTGGAAATTCTGCCAATGTCTTGCGGGCGGTCGAATTGGCCCGCCAGATGGGCGGTATCACGATTGGATTCTCCGGCTTTGACGGTGGGCGCTTGAGCGAGATAGTGGACGTGCCCGTGGTGGTGCCGAATCACTGCATGGAACAGATCGAAGACGTGCACCTGGTGCTCTCTCACCTGATCTGCACATCTCTCCGCGACCAGCTAAAGCGGATTGAACCGCCGACTTTGTTGATGTTGGATACCGGTGGATGGCAGCGGGAACGGCAGCTCGTTGCATCTCATTGCTTGTGGTGCGAGAGCGACGCTGGCGAGAACGTGTGATGCACCGCGCCGTCTTTGTTGACCGTGATGGGGTAATCTGTCGTAACCGGGACGATTACGTCAAAAGCTGGCAAGAATTTGTGTTTCTGCCCGGCGCACTAGAGGCCCTGACCAGGTTGGCCCGTTTGAGTCTGCGTATCGTCGTCATCACCAACCAATCGGCCATCAACCGGGGCCTCGTCTCTGTAGACGTGGTCGAGGACATCAATGCCCGGATGATGTCGGCCATTGAGGCAGCGGGTGGCCGGGTGGATCGGGTACTGTACTGCCCACATCGCCCGGATGAGCATTGCGCATGCCGCAAACCTCGGCCTGGAATGCTGCTGGCTGCGGCTGATGCCCTAAAGCTTGATCTCTCTCACTCATACCTGATCGGAGATGCCGCGAGCGACGTGCAGGCCGGGCGGGCGGTGGGATGCCGCTCTTACCTGGTGCTCACTGGCCGGGGCCGGAGGCAACTGATTCGTTGTCTCTCTCACGGACGGTTTGATTTCACGGTCAGGTGGAGCCTGGGGGCGGCTGTGAACTCGATCCTGCGGCGGGAGAGCAGAACGGCGTGGATGAGTTCACATTTCATTGTTGAGGAGAGGGTGAACGTTGGGTACAAGTGACGAGCGCGTCGTCTCGCGCCAGCCTGATGCCGCTGCCGCTGTTGCCCGGCGCGGCCCACTGCGTTATTACGTGCAAGCTCAGTCCACTGGCCTGGGGCGCTACCTGTTGGAGCAGACCGTTTTTTTCTTCCTCCGCTCACTGCCTGGCCTGGTCGGTATTGGCATGCGGGCCGTGGCTTACAAACTGCTCCTGTCCAGCTCCGGTTTACCCATCATTGAGGATCACGTCCGCCTGTGCCAGCCTGCCAACATCCACCTGGGCCGCCGGGTTTACCTGGATTACGCGGTCTATCTCCACGCTTGCCCGCAGGGAATCTTTATCGGTGACGAGACTTTTGTGATGCACGGCAGCGTGTTGCACGTCTACAACTTTCGGAATCTGCCCGACTCTGGTATCTGGGTCGGGCGTAATAGCTACATTGGCGAGTATTGTGTGATTCGCGGGCAGGGTGGGGTGCATATTGGAGACTCTGTCCTTCTTGCACCTCGGGTTCAGATATTGGCGGTGAACCATTTGTTTGACGACCCCGGCCGGCCGATCATTCAGCAGGGAATCAGTGCCCAGGGGATCGTCGTGGAGAATGGGGCCTGGATCGGCGCAGGGGCGACGCTGCTGGACGGTGTTCGGGTAGGGGCGGGGGCAGTGGTGGGGGCCGGGGCGGTGGTCACGCGAGACGTGCCTCCCAGAACCCTGGTGGCTGGCGTGCCGGCGCGAGTGGTGCGACAACTTGACATTGGAACGCGGATTGAAACTGATGGACAGGGGGAATGATATGACGGTTCTTGTCTCAAGCGGAGAAACGAACTTGCTTTCGGTCGTGATACCGGCTTATAACGAGGAGGGGGGCATCGCCGAGATCATTGAGCGCGTGCTCGCCGTTCGCCCCAGGCTGGTAGACGCGGGCGTGGATGATCTGGAGCTGATCGTGGTGGACGATGGTTCCCACGACAGGACGGCGGACATCGCTGCTGGATATTCCCAGGTACGCCTCATCCGCCAGCCGGCCAACCGGGGATACGGCGCGGCGCTCAAGACCGGGTTTAGTCAGGCGCAGGGGAATCTGCTTGGATTTTTGGATGCCGATGGCACCTATCCGCCGGAACACTTTCCAGATTTGTGCCAGGTGGCTCTCTCCGAGGGTGCCGACCTGGTTGTCGGTTCGCGGATGTCCGGCGGCGAGAGCGAGATGCCGTTGGTGCGCCGTCTGGGCAATCTCATTTTCGCCAACCTGGTGAGCCTCCTGAGCAACCGGCGCATCAGCGATAGCTCCAGCGGTATGCGGGTCATTCGCCGCGAGGCCCTCTCCCGCCTGTACCCGCTCCCCGATGGGTTGAACTTTACACCTGTGATGAGCACACGTGCGCTCCACGAAGAGATACACTGGCGCGAGGTTCCCATCCCTTACAAAGAGCGGGTGGGGCGCTCCAAGTTGAGCGTCGTGCGCGACGGCACACGTTTTCTGTACACCATCATCTGGACCGCGCTGAACTATAACCCCGTGCGGATTCTGGGCGGAATCGGTCTGGCGCTGGTGGCAATCGCCGGGGCCATTGGGACGGTAATTGTGGGTATGCGGCTCTCCGGCGTCACCCGGCTCGGCCCGTGGGGGGTGGCGGGTGCATTTGTCGCCAGCCTGTGCGCTGTCTCTGGGGTGACCCTCTTTTCCCTGGGGGCGACGTTCAATTACCTGGTCTCGTTGTTTCACAAGCGGACGATCCGTCAGGGGCTTTTTGGCAAGCCGCTGTTCAAACGTCCACTGGAACACCATTTTGGTTGGATCGGACTGGCGGCGCTGGCGGCGGGATTGGTTCTCGGTGTCGGCAGCCTGCTCCTTTCGCTGAATGGATGGCCCATTGATCGCCTCTGGTTCTGGTTGCTGTACGCGGTGATGTCCTCTCTGGTGGGGTTGCAACTGACAGTCTTTTGGCTCATCATGCGCGTGCTGGATGAACTGAGCGGCCGCGAGGCGCAGGTGGCGCAAGACCTGGAGGGGAAATGATGCGCGGTGTCAATCGCGGGGCCGGGATGCGGGAGCGCGTCCCGTTGCCCCACTTTCCGGATGCCGATGCCGTGGTTCGGGCAGGGTCGGATTCTCGTCCCGAAAACAGCGTGGACATTCTCTTTGTCAACCCGCCTGCTCCCGATGGCGGCATTTGGATTCGCAGCCAGCACCGGGTGGGACGCCGCTCCCGCGAGGGGATGATCTGGCCGCAGGTGGGTCTGGCGCAGATGGCGGCCTTGTTCCCCGATTACCGCGTGGAGGTGATAGATGCCATCCCGTTGCGAATGAACTGGGTCGAGTTCGAACGGCTGTTGGAGGAAAAACGTCCCCGTTATTACGTGACCCAGGTCACAGCCCCAACCCTGCGCAACGATATGTACGGCGCATTCCTGGCCCACAGTGTGGGCGCGACAACTATCGCCTTTGGCACCCACGTCACCCCTATCCCCCGTGAGACGATGCGTGCTTTCCCCAGCCTGGATTTCGTCCTGCGTGGTGAGCCAGAGCTGACCCTGCGTGAGTTGGTTGACGCGCTGTCGGGTTCCCAACCTGAGGAACCGGATTTAACCACGCAGCTACGCAAACTGTTTACCGACTCTGATCCAGAATGGCAACCTGCTGGACACTTGAAGCAGGTCAAAGGGTTGGTGTGGCGCGAGAAGGGCGAGATCGTGGTCAATCCGGCCCGCCCCTTTATCCGTCACCTGGATGACCTGCCGTTGCCGCGCCACGACCTGTTGCCCCTGCAAAAATACCGCGCCCCCCTGGTGCGTAACCCCTATGCTTTTGTCGTCACCAGCCGGGGCTGCCCTGGGGGCTGCCGTTTCTGCATCAAGCACGTCTCTTATGGCAACTCGGTTCGCTTCCGTTCCCCGGAGAATATCCTGGCCGAAATCGAGTTGCTGGTCGGCCTGGGAGTGCGCTCCATTCACATGTACGCCGACTTGTTTACAGTCAGCCGGGAACAGGTGGTGGGATTGTGCGAGTTGATCCTGGAGCGGAACCTGCGGGTGCAGTGGACTTGCAACAGCCGGGTGGATTTTGTGGACCCAGAGATGCTCCGCCTGATGGGGCGGGCTGGATGTCGCTGGATCTCTTGGGGGATCGAGTCGGGCAGCGAGCAAGTACTGCGGAACGTTCACAAGGGGATCGGACTGGATCAGGTCAGGCAGGCTCTGGGTTGGGCGCGGGAAGCGGGAATCCGCAACTGGGGTTATTTCATCATTGGCCTGCCCGGCGAGACTGTGGAGACCATCCGGCAAACCATTGATTTTTCCAGGCATCTCCCTCTGGACCTGGCTTTGTTTCACATCGCTGCGCCGTACCCTGGCTCCCCTTTCTTCTTCGATGTAGTGGAGCATGGATGGTTCAGGGCTGGAACCAGGTGGGAGCAGGTGGACATGGACCGCTCGACGGTGTTGGACTATCCCCAATTGCGGGCGGAAGAGTTGGAGCGTTGGGCGCAGCGGGCCTTCCGGGAGTGGGCGTTGCGCCCCGGTCCACTGTTGACCTACCTGCGGATGCTCCTGGGAGCACCATCCCTCTGGCGGCCAGCTTTGGAGATTGGTTTAGAGAGCCTGGGCTGGGCTGCGGGTGGGTGATCGCCCCTGCGGTGGTGATTTCCCGTCACTCGTACACCTTCCAGTACTGCTTTTCACTTTCCCACCCGGTGCGGAACTCTTCCGGCACGTTACCCACCGTGGCCTGGCACTCGGCGGTGACTGTGCCATCGGCCAGGCGAATCTCGCCGGCCACCCGCGCCCCCATCCCGCTCATCCGCTCCACCCATCCGACTGCGAGCAGCGGGGATTCGGTGGGGGTGGGGCGGTGATAGCGGACGGTGAGACGCAGCGTCGCCATCAAATCCTCGTCCGACCCCTCGATCATCACCGCCCGCCCCGAAATCTCGTCCAAGATTGCAGCGACTATGCCGCCGTGGACGACGCCGGGATACCCCTGGTACTCGTCCGGCACGCTGAACTCGGCCCGCACCTGTTTTGTCTCCGTATCCGCGTAGAAATTCAACTTTAGCCCGATTGGATTTTGCAGTCCACAGAGGAAACACATCCGCGAGTTGGGTTGTTTTCTGCGCATAGGGCTATAACTCGTACAACTCTCCGTACTTGGTTTGCAGATAGCGGACGTATGGCTCGATGCTCAGCGGCCCCCCGGTGACGCGCTCGATCAGTGCCGAGGGGGTGAACTTGCGCCCGTGCTGGTAGATGTTTTCCCGCAGCCAGCCGTGCAGCGTGTCGAACTGCCCTCTTGCTATCTCGTCCGTGATTTCGGGATGTGCTTGCAGCGCCTGCTCAAAGAATTGGGCGCTCAGGATATTGCCCAGCGTGTACCCCTGGAACTCGCCGCCGATAGTGCCGGAATACCAGTGAATATCCTGCAACACGCCGTCCCGGTCGTCCGGTGGGGTGATTCCCAGATCGGTCTGGATGCGCTCGCGCCACGCATCGGGTAGATCACGCACGGCCAGGCTCCCTTCCAGCAGCCGCAACTCGAAATCAAAGCGCAGCATAACGTGGAGATTGTACGTCACCTCGTCGGCGTCCGTGCGGATCAACGAGGGTGTGACTTTGTTGGCCGCGCGGTAGAACGTCTCCAGGGGGACGTCCGCCAATTGGTCGGGAAAGAACCCTTGCAGCTTGGGGTAAAAGAACTGCCAAAAGCTCCGGCTGCGTCCGACGACGTTTTCCCAGAGGCGGGACTGGCTCTCGTGAACCCCGGATGAAGTCCCCCTTGCCAGCAAAGTTCCCTCCAGTTCGGCGCTGACCCCCTGCTCGTACATCGCGTGCCCGGCCTCGTGCATCGTGCTGAACAGCGCGTCCCCCAGGTCGTTTTCTTTGACTCTGGTGGTGATGCGCACGTCGCCGATTGAGAAACCTATGGTGAACGGATGGGGAGCCTGATCCTGCCGCCCTCGTTCCAGATCGTACCCGAACCGTTTGACGATGTCCAGCCCGAACGCCAGTTGCTGGGCCTGTGGAAAAACCTGGTGCAGGCAAGAGTCGTCCGCCGGCGGCTGGGCCGTGATCGTCTGCACGATGGGCAGGAGACGTTCCCGCAGGTCGGCAAAGACCTGGTTCACCGTCGTGGCTTTCATCCCATAATCCGAAAAATCAATCAGCGGGTCGGCAATGTGCTCGTAACCGGGGAAAAAATCGGCCAGTTGGCGGCTAAAATCGAGCGTCTTTTCCAAATAAGGCTGCACGCGGGCAAAGTCGTTCGCCGGGCGGGCCTCTGTCCAAACCTGGAACGAGGCGGATCGGTGGTCGGAGAACTCGGCCACGAACGACGAGGGAATCCTGATTGCCCGCTCATAATCGCGCCGCGCGACGCGGATGAAACTGGCCTCGTTGCTTTCGTAGGGCAGGCTCTCCTCGTAGGGGTGCAGGTCGTCCAGCAGATTGCCTACGGCGGCCGAGGTGAATTTTTCGTGTGCCAGGCGGCTCAACGTGGCGAGCTGCCGGGCGCGGGCCGGTGCGCCGCCGGACGGCATATATGTGTTCTGATCCCAACTCAGCAGCGCGGTGGCCGAGTTCAGGTCATTGACTTGAGCGAGGATGGATTTCAGTTCTGCCAGTTTGGTTTCCATAATTTTCCTTTGTCAGTTATTGTCTGGTACGATATTCCTTGATGCGCCCGTTTTGCCAGATGAGCAGTTCGGCGCACAGTGGGTGATCCCGTTCCCCCGCGTCCTGGCGCACCTGTTTGGCGATGGCTGCCACGTGGGCCGGGTCGCGGTCGCTGAAGGCGATCAGGAAATCCCGGTTGGGTATGCCGATCAGCATCCGGCCAGGGATACGTTTGGCCCATTTGGTCATCAAATCCGGCAGCAGGACGCGGGCAGCGGCGTAGCCGTCGTCGGTTTCGCACGCGATCATGGTCTTTTCGCGCAGGCCGTGCGTTTCGTAATCCCGGCTCGTCGTGCGCAGGCGCAGGTTCTCTAGCGCGTACTCGTGGATTGTGTCGAAGGTGATGTCTGGGGAACTGGTCATCTGCGCCAGCATATCGTCGTTGATGTAGGCGCGGTGGTGGGGAAAGTCGAACACATAAGTCACTATCAGCCCGGCGACGAAGGGGCGGTGCACCGGGGGCAGGCCGCCCTGCTGTACCACATAGTCGAGCCATTGGGATTGGTTGAGCATGGGCAAGAGTGCTTTGGCGGCTTCTTCTTCCGTGGGCGGGGGCGGTGTGGGCGGCACGACGCTGAGGGCGTGCAAGTGTGCCTGCACGATGTCGTCCAGGCGCTGGGGGGAGAGCTGGTAGGCCGAGTAGGCCGTGTTCAGCTTGCAGCGCACCGCCGCCCCGTGCAGAACGACGTACAGATCGAGGCCGTCTCGTCTTTCGACCTCGAAGCCGGCTTGCCGCGTAGCGTTTTCCAGGTATGCGCAAAACTCTTCCTGGTCGAGGCGGCCTGTGGAGTTTTTTCGCTTGCGATGTGATCGGCGTCTCATGGCTGGTTAACGCTGATAGACGCTGGAATTTACTTTTGTTTGGTGTTCCTGTTTGCCCTGATGGCAATCTAACAACCTCCCGGCCTTGTTGGCCGAGAGGTTGCTTGACGCCGTGGGGCGATGATCTAGTAGCGGTTGTAGCCGCCGCGCCCGCCGCCGCCCCCCCAGGAATCGCGGTCCCGGTTGGAGCGCTTGGGGCGGGCTTCGGACACTTTGATGTCTCGCCCATCCACGTTCTTGCCGTCCAGGTCCTTGATGGCCTGTTGGGCGGCGCTTTCCTCAGCCATCTCGACGAACGCAAACCCGCGCGAGTGGCCGGTCATACGATCCGTGATCAGGCTCACGGAGGCGACCTCTCCTACTGCTCCGAATAGATCGGATAGAGCTGCTTCGGTCGTCTGGTAGCTCAGGTTGCCCACGTACAGTTTCTTGCCCATGTTTCTTTCTCCTTACAAGTCAGTTGCTGGCCCCATCGTATAGACGGGGTTCAGGCTCTCGGGTTTCGTTTCCGAGGGTGGCGCACGTGAGATGTCCCATCCTTACGGCCATTTGCTACCCGATTTCCTCCGGGCGGAGCCTCAATACCTGTGTAACACGGCTTCTATATGCAAAAGACCACCCGGTCTCCGCAAGCCCGGACGGTCTCTCATACGCAGTCGAAGCCTACTTCGTTCCACAACGATGCTAGTTTACCACTCTTGTGCCGAAAAGTCAAACGGGCAACCTGGTTGGGGGTGCGCGTCATATTTTTGCGTGCTGCGGATCACGGCCATCCTGGCCGCATGTGGCTGCACGGATGCGGCCAGGATGGCCGCGTTCCCCAAGCCCACCATCCGGCGCAGATCTGCGGAACGCGGCCATCCTGGCCGCATGTGGCCGCACGGATGCGGGCAGGATGCCCGCGTTC
>CAYNVC010000004.1:0-20970 GCA_964400615.1 uncultured Anaerolineales bacterium
ATGGCAAAGTGACAAATGCCTGGAGCGGAAGCACAATGTTCCGTGGTATGGAATTGATTCTCAAGGGGCGCGATCCTAGAGAGGCATGGCACTTTACGCAACGTATATGAGGGGTCTGAACTACGGTTCACTCCATCTGCTCCGTGCGAGCAGTCGAAGATGCTCTCGGGATTCAGATCCCAACCAACGCTCGTTTGATCCGCAACATCATCGAAGGTATTCAGACCGTTCAGGATCACGTGATCCACTTTTACCACCTTCATGCTTTAGACTGGGTAGATGTCGTCAGCGCCCTCGACGCTGACCCGGCTGCGACGGCGCAGTTGGCCCAATCCCTCTCCGATTGGCCCAAATCCAGCGCCACCTACTTTAAGACCGTCCAGGAACGGATCAAGGCATTCGTCGAAAGCGGCCAACTGGGGCCTTTCGCCAACGCCTACTGGGGCCATCCTGCCTACAACCTGCCTCCGGAGGCCAACCTGATGGGTGTGGCCCACTACCTGGAGGCGCTGGACTGGCAGCGTGAGGTAATCAAGGCCCACGCCATCCTGGGGGCCAAGAACCCGCACTTGCAGACCTATCTGGTCGGCGGCGTGGCCTGCCCGGTGGATCTCAACAGCCAGTCGGCCATCAACGCCGATTCAATCGCCCACCTGCAAGGGTTATTTGTCCAGGCGGAGAAATTCGTCAAGCAGGTTTACCTGCCGGACGTGCTGGCCGTGGCGCCGTTCTACCTGGAATGGGCCGGGCTGGGCGAAGGACTGGGTAACTTTTTGTCCTACGGCGATTTCCCTCTCAGTGACACCAAGAGCAGCGATGAGCCGGGAGACCTGTTCCTGCCGCGCGGCATCATCCTCGACCGCGACCTGTCCAAAGTTCACCCGGTGGATCATCACAAGATCGCCGAATACATCACCCACTCCTGGTACAGCTACGACGACGAGAGCCAGGCCAAGCATCCGTGGGAGGGGGAGACACGCCCCAACTACACCGGGCCTCAACCGCCCTACGAGTACCTCAACACGGACGAGAAATACTCCTGGATCAAGTCGCCGCGCTACGAGGACAAACCGATGGAAGTAGGCCCGCTGTCCCGCATGTTGGTCGCGTATGCTTCCGGTCACGAACAGGTCAAGCACTGGGTTGACGCCGCTCTCTCGACGCTGGGCGTCGGGCCGGAGGTGCTCTTCTCCACGTTGGGCCGCACCGCCGCTCGCTGCATCGAGTCGGTCGTCTTGTCCGAGCAACTGGTCTCCTGGACCAAGGACCTGGCAGCCAACGCCGGCAGCGGCGACCTGCGCATCCACGAGTTGGATCACTGGGACCCCTCCACCTGGCCCGCCGAAGCGCACGGGTGGGGCTGGACGGAAGCCCCGCGTGGCGCACTGGCCCACTGGGTACACATCAAAGACGGCAAGATCGAAAACTATCAGGCCGTGGTGCCTTCAACCTGGAACGCTTCACCACGGGACGCGCACGATCAACTCGGCGCTTACGAGGCCGCTCTCATCGGCACACCCATCGCCGACCCGGAGAAACCCATCGAGGTACTGCGCACGATCCATTCCTTCGATCCGTGCATGGCCTGCGCGGTGCATATCCTGGATCCGGACGGGCACGAGTATGTCCGCGTCCAGGTCGTTTAGAGGAGGCGCAAGATGCTCAAGCGTGTGCAGGTCTGGGAATTGCCGGTGCGCATATTTCACTGGGCCCACGTCGCCAGTATCGCGGTGTTGGCCTTCACCGGTTACTATATCGGCAGTCCCTTTATCACCGTTCCCGGCGATACTGCTCAGACCTATCTGATGGGCTGGGTGCGTGCGATCCATTTCGTCTCCGCCTTTGTCTTTGGGTTGGGCTTTCTGCTGCGGGTCTACTGGTTCTTTGCCGGCGGCAGGTACGCCACGTGGCGGGATTGGATTCCGGTGAGTCGGGAGCGGTGGGGCTTTTTCTGGAAACAGCTCAAGTACTATACTTTCTTTTCCAAAGAGCGCCCTCACTATATGGGGCACAACCCGGTGGCCGGGTTGAGCTATGCCGCCCTGGGCCTGATGATCCTGGTTCAAGGTCTGACGGGGTTTGCGCTCTACGCCGAGCCTTATAGCGGCGGACTCTGGCGGGCCGGGTTTGGCTGGTTGCTCGCCCTCTTTGGCAACCAGGCCCTGAGACTGACACATCACATACTGATGTGGCTCTTTGGCGCCTTTTTCATCGTCCATCTCTACATGGCGGTGTTGGCAGACGTTGAGGAACGCAACGGAGCGATCACCGGCATCGTCAGCGGCGTCAAGTTCGATCACGCGGCTGGAGAGAGATAGCTCTGACGATGGAAAAGACACTGGTGCTGGGCGTGGGGAACATTCTCCTCTCCGACGACGGGGTAGGGGTGCACACGATCCGGCGCTTGCAGGAAATCGCACAATTACCGGAGGAGGTCCAGGTACTGGACGGAGGAACGAAAGGTATGGACCTCCTCCAATATATGCCAGGGATCGAGTACCTGGTCATCGTGGACGCGGTGGAAACGGGCGGCCCGCCGGGGACGCTCAGACGCATCACCGGTGATCAGATACCGACTTATCTTTCCCCCAAAATATCCCCTCACGAGATCGGCCTGCCGGATATGCTGTTCGCGGCTAAACTGCGCGACATCTACCCGCAAGACGTGGTCGTCTGGGGGGTGCAGCCGGAGACGACGGAGGTCGGTTTGGAGCTTTCGCCGCCGGTTGCGGCCCAGGTGGATACGCTGGTGGAAAAGGTGCTGGAAGAACTGGCCCGCTGGGGAATCACCGTGCGCCGTGCGTCACACGTTCCGGCAGTTACCAGTGAATTTGTGCCCTAGCAAAAAAACGCCTGGCCGGTAATCGGCCACGTGCTTTGTGATTCTCGAATGGAACCCAGGGCTTGTCTGCCAGGCCCTGGGTTCTTTGCATCGTAGGCCAAGTTGCCTGCTCGCTCTACCAAGCCCGCTCTTGACATCTTGCCCGTTTGCGGTATCCTTCTCCCGACATGTTCTACGACCAGGTTGAAATCTACGTCCAGGCGGGTGACGGCGGCGATGGCTGCGTCGCTTTCCGGCGCGAAAAATACGTGCCCCTCGGCGGCCCGGCCGGCGGTGACGGTGGCAAGGGTGGGGACGTCGTACTTTACGTTGATCCTCATCACAACACCCTCTTTCGCTTTAGCAGGAACCGCCACTTGCGGGCAGTGCGCGGTCAGCACGGGCGCGGCAAGAACCAGCACGGCGCGTATGGCGCCGACTTGCGCGTCCCAGTGCCGCCCGGCACGATAATCTACGATGGTGACAGCGGCGACCTGCTGGGTGATCTGACCGAGCCGGGCCAGGAATTGATCGTGGCGCGGGGCGGGCGCGGTGGACGGGGGAACGCTCGTTTTACCACCTCCACCAACCAGGCCCCTCGCATGGCCGAACACGGTACGCCAGGGGAGAGACGCCGCCTCCGCCTGGAGCTCAAGCTGTTGGCCGACGTTGGGCTGGCAGGGATGCCCAACGCGGGCAAGTCCACCCTCCTGGCGGCGGTGACAGCCGCACGGCCCAAAATCGCCTCCTACCCATTTACCACATTGCAGCCCAATCTGGGCGTCGCCGTGCTCGACGACCACACCGAACTCGTCCTGGCCGACATCCCCGGCCTGATCGAAGGGGCGGCGCAGGGCAAAGGGCTGGGGCACGAGTTTCTGCGGCACATCGAGCGTACCCGCGTGCTGATTCACCTTCTCGATGGTCTCTCTGCCGACCCGCTGGCTGACTTTGCGGCCATCAACCGCGAGTTGGCTGCATTTGGTCACGGCCTGGCGGAGAAACCCCAATTGGCAGTGCTCAACAAAATCGACTTGCCCCAGGTGCGGGAGCGCCGTCCCGAGATCGAAGCGGCCCTCAAAGCGCAGGGCTACCCGGTGCTGGCGATCTCGGCCCTGGCGCGGCAGGGCACGCGCGAGCTGCTTGCCCGCGCAGCACAGATGTTGGCCGAATTACCGGAGCAAGAGCCGTCCGCCGAAATCCCCGTCTTCCGGCTCGGCGCGGACGAGGACGAGTTTACCGTCACGTGGGAGGGAGATGCCTGGCGGGTGCGGGGCGGGCGGGTGGAACACCTGGCAGCGATCACCGTCTGGAACCTGGAAGAGGCAGTGCGTCGTTTCCAGCGCAGCCTGGAGCGGATGGGGATCGTGGATATGTTGGACGAAGCGGGCGTGCAGCCGGGCGACACAGTCCGCATTGGTGAAAAAGAATTGACCTGGGAGGAATGAAATCATGCAAGTTAAATTGATGCTGCGGCGTGCGGTGATGCTGGTCTCGACTGCGTTGTTGCTGATTGGTTGCGCGGGACAGGCCACACCCCCGCCGACCGCTACGGCTACGTCTACGCCTGTACCGACCGCGACCGAGACACCCACGCCTGTACCGACGGACACACCCACGCCAACCCGGACTCCAACTCGCACCCCGCGTCCTACCAACACACCCACCTTGACGCCCACGGATACCCCTGTTCCGACCGAGCCGCCGGCAGAGCAATCGCCTACGCCGGAAAAAGCTCAGGTTCCCGCGCCGCCGCCACCTCCACCACCGGCGGGAGATAATTTGCTGGTCAACCCCAGTTTCGAGGAGCCGACGGAAGACCACACCCCGCACGGGATATTTCCTCACGGGTGGCGTGCCAACAACTGTGATACTGCCATCGTCCCTTGCAATTACCCTTTTTGGATCCATTCCGGCGCTGGTAATATGGCGATGTATCCAGATGTTTGTACCTGGGTCGTTGCGCAACAGGATGTCTATAACGTCGTTCCCGGCACAACATACCGCTTTGGAGTATGGGGTAAAGTCTGGTCGAGCAGCGGCCAGGATCGCACCGTCTCGGTTGACCCGCGCCCAGTTACCATCTGGATATGTATCAGCACTTTGGGCAGCCAACACGGCATTCAGGACCCTGGCAACGTTTGCTCGGCGCACGTTTCCCCTTACGATACCTGGCAGTACCTGACGGTGGATGCTGTGGCCCAAGAAGAGTACATCGTCGTGTCGTTGGTCGCATACCACACGCCGAAGGAGCCAGGTATGGCGATCTGGGACGACGCTTCGCTGACCGTGGCCCCGGTAGTCGCCACACAGACACCGCCTCCAACTGCTCCTGTTGAGGCGGCGCGGCCGGCCCCTGTTCCTTTCGATGCCAACGCCTTGTACGACAGTATGCTGCGGGCCAGGTCGGATATGGAACAGATCGGCGGCATGCTCGACCGGTTGATACGCCAGGGGAATGAAAGCTGCGAATCCTACATGAATTGGTACACTGAACTGGTGACGTCCCCCGTGTACGATGGCGTGCCCGCTGATTGGGGCGGGCCTTATGGGGATTACATCTGGGCGGTCGAGCACGCCCTGGAAAAGTGCGATCCCCTGACGACTTTGTGCCAGGGGGAGGGGGGAGCCGTGACCGGGTTGAACTATGGTGTGGCGCGGATTGGAATCAACGAGTCAATGGCCCGCATTGGCCCCGCAATTGACACAGCAGCGGCGTTGCTGGGTCGGTGATGGGCGTGATGGCAGAGAGGCGTTTGGGCGTCCTGGGCGGCACGTTCGACCCGCCCCACTACGGCCACCTGGCCCTGGCGGAGAACGGGCGTGTGCAGCTCGACCTCGACCGTGTCCTCTTTGTCCCGGCCGGACAGCAGCCGCTCAAATCAGGGCGCTCGATCACCCCGGCCACGCACCGCGCCGCGCTGGTTCAGGCGGCCATCGCCGCTAATCCCGCCTTTGCCCTCTCCAACGTGGACATGGCCCGGCCCGGCCCGCATTACACGGACGATATGCTGGCTCTGCTGCACCGGGAACACCCGCAAGCGGAACTGTTCTTTTTGATGGGCAGTGACAGCCTGGCCGATTTTGCCGCCTGGCGCAACCCGGCCGCCATCGTGCGGCAGGCTCGCCTGGTGGTGATGGCCCGCCCCGGCTACGATCCCGATTTGGGAGCGTTGGAGCGGGCTGCGCCGGGGCTGCGCGAGCGGTTGACCTGGCTCGATGTTCCCTATCTGGGCATCTCGTCATCTGACCTGCGCCGCCGTGCCCGCGCCGGACTGCCGCTCCGTTACCTGGTTCCGCCGCCGGTCGAGGACTATATCCACGAGCATCACCTGTACGCAGGAGACACTGAATGAAGTATACTCTCGCTCTCTGGTTGCTGTTCCTCTCGCTCTTGCTGGCCGCTTGCGGCGGCGGAGAGGCGGGCGTTTCACCATCTCCCACTCTTGCCCCTACCCCTGTTCCCGTGACGCCGACTCCTCTCCCGGAGAACGCCACCACCGGGGCGCACATCCGCGCCCGTGGCTACCTGGTCGTCGGCGTGCGCTACGACCTGCGTCCATTTGGCTACGTCACCGACGAGGGAGAGGTGGCCGGATTCGGCGTGGACGTGGGGCACGAGTTGGCCCGCCGCTGGCTGGGAGACGAGACCGCCGTCCAATTCCGCCAGGTGCGTTCAGATACGGCCATCGAACGCTTGCAGGCGGGCGACGTTGACCTGGTCGTCGCTGCCCTCGCCCACACGCAGGGGGGCGAAGCGGGGGCTGATTTCAGCCTGCCATATTTCTACGACGGGCAGGCGCTCCTGATGCGCCAGGCCGACGCGGCGGGCATCACCGGGCCGCTCGACCTGGAAGGGCGCCCCATCGGCGTGGTTGCCTGGGATGAGGCCCAATCCGCCCTCTGGGACGCGGTTCCGTTCACCCCCACGCTCCAGACCTATGACCGTTTCGACGAGGCCGTGGCCGCGCTGGGCCAGGGTGAGGTGGAGGCCGTCGCCGATATGCGCCACCGCCTCTTTTGGGGAACGGAGATGTTTCCGGGGACGGTCATCGTCGGGCAATATACGTCTGCCACACCGGTAGCGATTGCCTTTCCCCAAAACGACCCCTTCTTTGCCGACCTGGTCAACCTGACTTTCCAGGAGATGGTTGGCGACGGCGCGTATGCCGACCTGTACGGGCGCTGGTTCGGGCCGGAACAGCCTCCGGCGGTCGAGCGCTGGCCGGGCGACGAGGTTCCCGCGCTGGCCGATGCGCCTGTCACGACGGATGTGCCGGATACAATTGGCGCCATCCAGACGCGGGGCCGGCTGGCCGTGGCGCTGGTCTCCGGTCACGCCCCGTTTGCTTATGCAGACCCCGATGGTCTTTCGGCGGGATACGAGGTCGGGCTGGCGCGGTTGCTGGCTGCGCAATGGCTGGGGGACGGCGCGGCGGTGGATTTTTATCCCACCACGGCCGAGGCGGGGCAAGAGATGTTGCGCACCGGTCAGGCCGATTTGCTGATCGGTGGCCTGGTTCACACCCGCGCCGCCGAGATGGAGATGGATTTCAGCCTGACGACTTATCTGGACGGGGAGGGGCTATTGGTGCAGGCGGGCACGGTGGTCACCGATCTGAACAGCCTGGGTGGGCAACAGGTAGCGGCAGTGGCCGACAGCGAGAGCGGGGAGATACTGCTGGCTGCGGCGCGGCAGGCGGGCGCTGCGCTGACCGTGCTGCCGCAGCCGACGCTAGAGGCTGCCGCCGCGTTGTTGGGAGAGGGGCGGGTGGTGGCGGTGGCCGGCGACCGGGCCGATTTGTTAGGTCTGGCCTACGCTGCGCCGGAGCTAGAGGTACTCGCCTTCCGTCTGACTCAGAAGCCGCTGGCGCTGGCCCTCCCGCCCGGTGATTCCGCCTTCCGCGACCTGGTCAACCTGACCTTGCAGACGTTGAAGGCGAACGGGCAATTCGATGCGCTCTATGCCTCCTGGTTCGACGACGCGCCCCCGGCGCTCGAGATCTGGCCCGGCGCACCGTACCGTTCGCTCAAATTGGAAATCGCCGCGCCGCCGGAGGGTTAGCGCGGCTGGGAGCGGCGTATGTCCGTGGCCGGGACTTTGATTTGGCGGCGGCACTTGGGGCAGGTGAAATCGTAGTGCCTGGCCTGAGTGCGCTCCAATTCCTCTTGCGCAGTCGTCAGGGCCTGGCGGCTCAGTGTGAACTTGTAACCGCAGCGTTGGCATCGAATCTGCATTATTTTACCTCCTCACCTGCAAACTCCGCTCCGTGTTCCATCGTCCGTTGCTACCTGATATAGATCGGGCTGCTAAAGATCCAGCCCCGGCGGCCCATGCGGTAGCGCCGGTATGCCTCGACCCGGTACACGCCCGGCTCGGCGGTGGTATATTTGAGCTGTGCCCCGTTGGCCCGTGCTACAATCTGTCCGTTGCGCAAAATGCGGATGTCTGCGCTGGCGGGTGTCTGCACCTCAAAGATAATCGCGCCGGCGCGTGCCAGCTCGTCCCCCATCCACACCTGTTTCGAACCGCTGCGGGCGCTAAAGCGGAATCCGGTGCTGGGGGCGATCAGATCGTACCCCACCCAGGTGTGGCCGGATTGCAGCGCCTCGTAGACCAGATCCCTATCCTGCTCCAATTGGCCGACGAACGGTCGCTGGGTGAGGATGTGGGTGTTGACGCAGCGAAAGAGGTACACGTAGGGGAACACCTGTCGCCGCAATGGGCCGAGCGAGTAAGTGTCGCCGTGCGCGTCCGAGCCGCCGATGGCAGCGACGCGCTGGCCCTGCGCCAGTAACTTGTCCCATTGGCGCAGCGTCGCCCGAAATGGGCCACGGATGCCGAGGGAGGGGAAATAGGCGTACAGCACTGCCAGCAGTTTGTTGTGCACGCGGGCCTTGAACTCGGACATGTAATTCCATATCTCGAGTCCCGCGTACCCGGTCACGTCCCAATCCACCCAGGGTATGGGGTCGAGGTCTGGCCCGGCTTTGCTGCCGTACTCGTAGGGATGGGCCAGGAAGCAGAAACCACCCCGCTGGTTTACCTCGTCAATCAAATTCTGCGCGTCCGCAGCCAGCGGCGCTAACTCGGCCTGGACGTTGTAAACCAGGAGGTGATTGGCCTGCGGCTGGCGGCGCACGTCGTGAATTTCTTCCCCTACCAGGAGCAGGACGTAATCGTGATACCCCTCGCACCCGTCCACCCAGACGTTGTGGTCGGTGGCGATGACGAAATCGAGTCCTGCTTCCGCCGCCGCCTGCGCGACTTGGGTGTGGAGCGCCTGGCCGTCCGAGTACCGGGTATGCAGGTGCAGGTTGCCGGTGTATTCGTAGATGTTCATGCCAATTTCTCCACCACAAAGGAGAGCTAGAGGCCGCTCCTCTCTGCCATTTTGGCAAAGAGGTTGAGAAATTCCTGGTTGTTTTTCGTGCTTTTGAGGACGCGGAGCAATTCCTTCATCGCCTGGTCGAGGCTGTAGCCGGACGTGTGCGAATCCAGAAAACGCCGCCGCATGATCCATATCTTTTGCAGGGTATCCTCGTCAATCATCAACTCTTCGCGGCGCGTGCCGGAGCGTTCGATGTCGAAAGCGGGAAAGATGCGCCGTTCTTGCAGCTTGCGGCTGAGGTGAAGCTCCATGTTGCCGGTGCCCTTGAACTCTTCATAGATCATGTCGTCCATCCGGCTGCCGGTATCGATCAGGCAGGTGGCTATGGCGGTGAGGCTGCCCCCCTCCTCGATGTTGCGGGCCGCGCCGAAAAAGTGTTTGGGTGGGTAGAGCGCGGCCGGGTCCAGGCCGCCGGAGAGGGTGCGCCCGCTGGGTTGCACCACCAGGTTGTAGGCCCGCGAGAGGCGGGTGATGCTATCCAGGAGGATGACGACGTCTCGTTTGCCTTCCACCAGCCGCTTGGCCCGGGCCAGCGCGATCTCGGCCACTCTGGCGTGGCTCTTGACCGGCTCGTCAAAGGTCGAGCTGATGACTTCGGCCTCCACCGAGCGGTCCATATCGGTGACTTCTTCGGGGCGCTCGCCGATGAGCACGACCATCAGGTGTACTTCGGGGTGACTGGAGGTGATGCCGTTGGCGATGTGCTTGAGGACGGTGGTCTTGCCGGCCTTGGGCGGCGACACGATGAGGCCGCGCTGCCCTTTGCCAATCGGTGCGACCATGCTCAACAGGCGAGTCGTCAGGTTGGTGGGGGCGTTTTCTTCCAGGACGAACCGCTCCAGGGGAAAGATCGGTGTCAGCGATTCGAACGACGGGCGTTGTTTAGCGGCCTCTGGATCCATCCCGTTCATCGCCTCCACGCGCAGGAGGCTAAAGTATTTTTCGTTTTCCTTTGGCGGGCGCACCTGCCCGACTACCATGTCGCCGGTGCGCAGCCCAAAGCGGCGAATCTGGGATTGGGAGACGTACACGTCTTTGGGGCCGGGCTTGTAATGTTTGCAGCGCAGGTATCCTTTGCTATCGTCCACTATTTCCAGCACCCCGCCGTTGAACATGAGACCTTCGCGCTCTGCTTTGGCCTGCAACAGGCGCAGGATGAGGTCTTCCTTTTTCAAGCGGCTACAGCCAGAGATTTCCCACTCTTTGGCCATGTCACGCAGAGTCGTCAGCGTCTTGGTTTCCAGTGTTGCCATATCTATTGCTTCAGTCATAGTGCTTACTCCTACCTATAATTCTTGCCTCTTGCTTCTTTCTCTTGCTTCTTTCCTCTTGCTTCTCGCCTCTTGCCTCTTGCCTATCTATCGTACTGGGATATAAATCTCTCTGCCCGCTCGACCAGGTCACGGTTGCCGATAAAGAGTGGGATGCGCTGGTGCAGGGCCTCGGGTTGTATGTCGAGAATGTCGCGCTTTCCGTCCGAGGCGTATCCGCCGGCGTGTTTGGCGACGAACGCCAGGGGGATGGCTTCGTAGAGCAGACGTAACTTGCCGTGAGGCCGTTTAGCGTCGGCCGGATAGTAGAAAATTCCTCCCCGCAGCAGGTTGCGGTGAAAATCCGATACCAGGGAGCCGATGTAACGGCTCGAGAGGGGTTTGCGGGGGTTATCTGGATCCATCCCTTGCAGCCAGCGGGTGAACTTTTTGACCCCCGTGCTCCAACGCTGCTCGTATCCCTGGTTGACGCTGTAACATTGCGCATCGTTGGGTATGCGGATGTCAGGGTGAGAGAGCAAAAACTCGCCTACGCCGGGATCGAGTGTAAAGCCGTGGACGCCTTGCCCGGCGGTATAGACCATCATTGTGCTGGAGCCGTAGATCACGTAACCTGCGGCCACCAGGTTGTTCCCCTTTTGGAGACAGTCCTCCAACGTGCCCGGCCCATCCTGGCTCACCCGGCGGTAGATGCCAAAGATGGTGCCGATGCTGACGTTGACATCAATGTTGGAAGAGCCGTCGAGCGGGTCGAACACGAGCACGTACTTGCCGGTCTTGTATCCGTCTGGAATTGGGATGGCGTCTGGTATCTCTTCCGAAGCCATCACCGCCAGCCGCCCGCCATAACTGTTCAACCGGACCATTGCCTCGTTGGCGAATATGTCCAGTTTCATCTGCTCTTCGCCCTGGACGTTCACTTTTCCGGCCAGGCCCAGAATCTCGACCAGCCCCGCGCGGGTGGTCTCGCGGGCGATGATCTTGGCCGTTATGGCGATGTCGTACAGCAGATCGGATAGCACGCCCGTTGCCTGGGGATAGGCTCGTTGCTGCTCGATGATGTGGCGCTCGATGGTGACTATTTTATCCGGCACAAGTTTTTGCCCCTTTCGGCACAAAGCGTGCCTCGTTCCTCAAAGGTTGGTAAATATCTGGGCATAGTAGTAGCCGATCACCGCTGCCCACAATACGCTATCCACTCGATCCAGCGCCCCGCCGTGTCCGGGAATGATGTTGCCGCTATCCTTGGCCCCGGCCTGCCGTTTGACCATCGAGACGGCCAGGTCTCCCAGGGGGGCCAGTGTTCCTATCAACACCCCCAGTATCAGGCCGTGTGTTCCGGTGACGGCGATTGCCGTTCCGGCCTGCGAGTGCCAGAGTGACGCCAACGCCATAGTCAGCACTCCGCCCGTCACGATTCCGGCCAGGTATCCTTCCCACGTCTTGCCGGGGCTGAGAGTCGGTGCCAGTTTGTGCCGTCCCCACGCCCGGCCAACAAAGTACGCTCCACTGTCGGCGAACAGGATGGCGGGGATGGCGGTCAGTGTCCACCAGAGGCCGTCTGGCAGGTTGCGCAGGCCGATGATAAAAGCCCCCAGTCCCAGGTAAAGCCCGCCCACTACCGTCAGTGCCCAGTCGGCCACCGGATAGCCGCGCCGGTGGAACAGTTGCCAGGCCAGCGAGGTGAGCATGAGTAACGTCAGGCCGGGCCGCAGCAGGCCCTGGGGCAAAAGTCGAGCGCCCCATTGGGCATCTATCAAAAAGAGCCAGACAAAGCCCAGCCCCAATATCGTGGCGGGCTGAAAGTTGCTTCGAGTCATCAGGCGGCAGAACTCGATCTCGGCCAGGGTCAGCAGCAAGGCGACCAGGAGCAAGAAAGGCATGCCGCCAAAATAGATGCACGTCAAGACGATTGGGAGCAGGATGGCGGCAGAGAGAACGCGGGTACGCAGCATAGATTTGTCCAACTCGGCGTTACAAATTTTGGCCCTGGCGGGAGGCGTTTATTCTCATTCGGTCGCCAGGCCAAAGCGACGCTCTCGTTTGTCGTAGGCTTTCAGGGCCTCGTAAAGCTCGCCCTTGTCGAAATCGGGCCACAGAGTGGGGGTCGTATAGATTTCGGAGTACGCGGATTGCCAGATGAGAAAGTTGCTCAACCGCATCTCGCCGCTGGTGCGGATGATCAGGTCAGGGTCGGGGCACTCGGCTGTGTAAAGGTAATTGCTGACGAGCGCTTCGTCTATGCGCTCGGCCGGCACGCGGTCGGCGACGATGCGGCGGATCGCGTCTACCAACTCCGCTCGTCCGCCATAGTCAAAGGCCACGTTGAGGATCAGGCGTCGGTTGTTCCTGGTCAAATCAACGGCGTCCTGGATTTTGCGGCGGAACTTGGGGGTGAGGTGTTCCATGCGGCCAATGTGACGCAGTTGGACGCCCTCCTGGTGCAGCTCTTCCAGTTCACGGTCTATCACGTGGTTAAAGATAGAGAGCAGCCCCTTGACCTCGTTCTCCGGACGGCCCCAGTTTTCGGTCGAAAAGGCATAGAGGGTCAATATCTGGATGCCAAACTCGACCGCGGCTCGCAACACCTGGCGCAGGTTCTCTGTTCCGGCGCGGTGGCCGGCCAACCTCGGCAAACCGCGCGCTTTGGCCCAGCGCCCGTTTCCGTCCATTATTATGGCTACATGATAAGGTACGTGCGCCAGGGGAGGATATTGTTCGTTATCCTGTACTTGAGAGGACATTATTGTGTAGAACGCCTGGGGTACCCTAAACGAGAAGCGAGAGGTTATTCTGCCAGGATTTCCCGCTGTTTGCGAGAATTTATTTCGTCCATCTGGGTAGTATAGCGGTTGATGAGGTCCTGGAGATCGTCTTTGCCCCGGTAAAAGTCGTCCTCGGAGACGAGTTTTTCCTTCTCGAACTCGCGCATGTCGTTCATCGTCTCGCGGCGAATGTTGCGCAGTGAGACTTTGCCTTCCTCGACGCGCTGGCGCACCAGTTTCGCCAGATCGCGCCGCCGTTCCTCGGTCAGACGGGGAATTGGCAGGCGGATGATCCGACCGTCGTTGGAGGGGGTGAGTCCCAGCTCGGATTTGAGGATGGCCCGCTCGATGTCTCCTAACGATCCCGGGTCGTAGGGGCGAATGGTAAGCAGTTGCGGCTCCGGCGCAGATATGACGGCCAGTTGGTTCAACGGCGTCAGTGCGCCATAGTATTCCACCGTCACTCGCTCCACCAGGGCCGGGGAGGCTCGCCCGGCGCGGATCGTGCGCAGGTCACTTTCCAGCGCCTCGATGGCTTTACGCATGTTCTTTTCCGCTTCGTTGAGCAGGTCTTTTATCATGATCACCGCGAGACCAGGGTCCCAATTCCTTCTCTTTGTACCGCTTTCTCCAGGCTATGAGGCTGCCACAGGTTTAGCACCAGGATTGGTAAATCATTCTCCATGCACAGCGAGATGGCGGTGGCGTCCATCACGCCCACCCGCAGCTCGAGCGCTTTCATATACGTCAGGTGATCGAACCGTTTGGCGTCGGGGTTTTCGTGTGGGTCCTCGGTGTAGACGCCATCCACTTTGGTGGCTTTGATCAGCAGGTCGGCATCTATTTCCATCGCTCGGAGCGCGGCTGCGGTGTCGGTGGTAAAGTAAGGGTTGCCCGTGCCGCCGCCGATGATGATCACCCGTCCCTTTTCCAGGTGACGAATTGCTTTCAATCTGATGTAAGGCTCGGCAATGGCCCGCATTTCTATGGACGTTTGCACGCGGGTGGCGATTCCCAATCGCTCCAGCGCGTCGGCCAGGGCGAGGGCGTTCATCACTGTCGCCAACATGCCCATGTGGTCGGCGGTCGCGCGATCCATCCCGTGGATGAGGCCATCGCGCCCGCGCCAGATGTTGCCCGCGCCTATGACGATGGCGACTTCGACCTCCAGATCGCGGAGGGCCAGAATCTTGGAAGCGATTTCCTCGGCCATGTGGGGACTGATGCCGACCCCGTCGGTTCCTGCCAGCGATTCGCCGCCCAGTTTTAACAAAATCCGTTTATATTTAGCCATTTTCAAGAGCCGATGTCTGAGATGGGGGTGGTTCTATTTACAGGTTTTCCCCTACCTCGTAGCGCACAAAGCGGCGCAGGACGATATTCTCGCCCAGTTTGGCGATAGCGTCATTGATCAAACTTTCTATAGTTTTGTCCTCGTCCTTGACGAATGGTTGTTCCATCAGGCAAGTTTGCTGGTAGAACTTGGTCAGCCGGCCCTCGACGATGCGTTCCGCGACTTGCTTGGGCTTGCCCTCTTCCAAAGCCTGGCTGAGGTATATGGCCCGTTCGTTTTCGATCACTTCACTGGGCACGTTCTGGCGGGTCGTGTAGCGCGGGGCTGCGAAAGCGATGTGCAGCGCCAGCTCGTGGGCCAGGGTCGTAAAATCATCTGTGCGGGCGACAAAGTCGGTCTCGCAATTCAGTTCCAGTAGCACGGCGACGCGGTTGCCGGGATGGACGTAAGACTCTACGCGCCCGTCGGACGCCTGGCGGTTTGCTCGTTTGGCTACTTTTGCCAGCCCTTTTTCGCGCAGGTAGGCGACTGCGTTTTCCAAGTCACCGTCGCAAGCCTGGAGGGCTTTGCGACAATCCAGTACCCCGGCGCCAACCGCCTGGCGGAGTTCTTTGACCATTGCTGCGGTGATTTCCAATGTTCTTCTCCTTAAGCTCTGTGGGTCGAGGGTCAGGCTTGCTGATCCTCTGTGCTCTCGACCACAGGTTCATTCGTTATTTCTTGGGTTTGTTCGTTCAACTCTTGGGCCTGAACTGCTTCCACCGGTTGCTCTGCCTCTGGTGGCGCGATAACCGGGGCTGTTTCTTCCCCTTCTGGGGTGGCAGCGGCGGGTTCGGCTTGAGCTTCTTCAAAGCTCAGTTCTTTCAGGCGGGCCAGGGTGGCGGCGCTGAGGTACTTTTCGTCCTCGATCCCCAGTTCCTCGACCTGGAACGCTTCTGGTTCCTGACCTTTCCGTTGGGCAACCCCTTCCAGCACCGCATCCGCCATTTTGGAAGTGAGTAGTTTTATGGCGCGGATGGCGTCGTCGTTGGCAGGAATGGGGTAATCAATTGGGTCAGGGTTGCAGTTGGTATCAACCATAGCGACGATGGGAATGTTCAGCTTGTTGGCTTCTTTGACCGCTGTGGCTTCCCGCCGCACGTCAACGATAAAGAGCAGGTTGGGAACCTGGCGCATTTCTCTGATGCCGCCCAGGCGGGCGTTGAGTTTTTCAATCTGGCGCGTCAGCCCCAGGGCCTCTTTTTTCGTCAAGAGATCGAAATCACCCCGCTCACGGCGTGCTTCCAGGTTGAGCAGGTAATCTATGCGCTTGCGGATGGTTTGCCAGTTGGTGAGCGTGCCGCCCAGCCAGCGCTGGTTGACGTATGGCATGCCACAGCGTTGTGCTTCTTGGGCGATGGTATCTTGGGCCTGCTGCTTTGTGCCTACAAAGAGCACTGTCCCATCAGCGGCGACGGTATCTCTAACCAGGTTGTAGGCCGTATTGATCGCGCCGATGGTTTGCTGCAAGTCTATAATGTGTACCCCATTGCGCTCGGTAAAGATGTATGGTTTCATCTTTGGATTCCAGCGATGGGGACGGTGGCCAAAGTGCACTCCGGCTTCCAGGAGTGCTTTCATAGAAACGACAGCCATAGAGGAACCTCCTAATTCCGTTTTTATCCTCCGCCTCTTTCATCCTGCCGAGTGGCCGGTGTGGCTGTGCACCCGGTACGGTCTCGTCAGTCGAGAGGCGTGTGTACTTGGTCGAGCTTGTGGGATTGTACCACAAAGTGGAATTTCGACAAGGTTAAACTCAGGAGCGAGAACGGTGTGCTATTTTTGCTCCGGTACTTTCAGGCAGTATCCGGCCCCGCGAACTGTGTGTAAATAGACCGGCGACCTGTGATCGTCCTCAATCGCCTTGCGTACCCAATGGATGTGGACGTCCAGCGTGCGCGTGTCGTCCAGGTAATCCGTTTCCCACACTTGCTTCATCAAAAAAGCACGCGACAAGACTTCGCCGGGGTGAAGCATGAGCACCTGGAGGAGACGGGCTTGCCTGGGGGTGAGGTGGCTTTCGTGATCGCCCCGGACGACGTGCCGCTGTTTGATGTTGAGGATAATGTCGCTTACCTGGAGTACGTCGGCGTCCGGCGCGGGCAAGAGCCGGGCTATCCGGTTGACGAGTTTCCGGGCCGAAAACGGGTAGCGCAGATGGGCGCGTGCGCCCAGGCTGCGGTCAATTTTTGCTCCCTGGGGGAGCAATACCAACACCGGGATGTTGGCCCCAGCTTCTTGCAAGGCTTCGCAGAAGCTGTGCTTGCTGAAGCGCAGCGAGGGAGAATCCAACACGATCACTGCCGGGTGCGTCTCTTGCGATCTGGCTAGTGCTTCTTTGCGTGTGCTGGCCGTGACAATGTTATACCCCTGCCCTTCCAGACCCGGAGCCAGATATTTGGATTTGGGTTTTCTCCCTTCAACTAGCAAGATAGTGTGGGCCAACGCCAACTGAATCTCCTTTCTGTATCTTTCACAGATGTGACGTGCTATGGGAAGCGCGGCTGCGTCTGTGATCGTAGCGGGCTGAATTATACTTCATCCCCGCGCTGAGGGCAAATTTGGAATCACTGATTTTTTACTCGCCTGATCCCGCACTGTAAAAGTGGCCCGTCAGTGTTCCCTGGGCAGGTCGAGCATCAGCACCTGGAGCGTGAGGCGCGGATTGGCGTTGTGGCTCAGCCGCTCCAGGGCGCTGCGGATGGCCTCGACCGTTGCGGCGCTTGGCCCGACCCCAAAGCGGTCGGCGTGCTGGCGCAGCGTGCTCTGGCGATCCACGTTGGTCAAGGGGGCGTTTGTTCCGGCCGCGACCAGCATCACGTCCCGCCACCAGCTAATCCACAGATCGAGCGTCTCCCGCGCGGCCTCTGGCTGGCGGGCCATCTTTTCGACGTAACGGAAACGTTCGACCACTGATGCGCCGACGAGTTGGTTCAGGGCATCCAGACGCTGCTCGCGGCGCTTGAGTGCTTTTTTGTCGTTGAGCGTGCGCACCGCCCAACCCAACCGCCCCCCGGAAAGATGGGCCAAAAGTTGGGCTTGCTCAGGCCCGGCGTTCCACCGCGCGACGAGGGCTTGCTGCACCACCTCTATTGGCAGCGGGCGCAGGGAGACCTGTTGGCAGCGGGAGACGATGGTGGGCAGGAGCACGTCGGCGTCGCTCGCCAAAACGACGAGCACCACGTATGAGGGAGGCTCCTCCAATGTTTTGAGCAGCGCGTTGGCGGCCGAGGCGGTCGCTTCCTCGAAGCGGCGCAGGATGACAACCCGCCAACGTCCCTCGACTGGGGTAAGGGCCAGGTGGCGCTGCAAATCGCGTATTTGTTCGATCTTGAGGCTGCTGCCGATGTGCTCAGATGCGACGATGTGCATGTCGGGGTGGTTGCCGCTGGTGACCAGGTGACAGGCGCGGCACTTGCCGCAGGGTACTCCCGTCCCTTCCTGGCACAGCAGGGCGGCGGCCAACGCCCGTGCCAGGGTCGTCTTGCCCACGCCGTGGAGGCCGGTGAAGAGGTAGGCGTGAGATACGTTGCCCGTCTCCACGGCCCGGCGGAGTGAATTCACGGCCCACTCGTGTCCTACGATATTCCAGGTGTCGCTCGCTGCTGTCTCCATTGTGGGGGATTGTAACACAATGAGCGGTTCTCTGTCAAATCGGTTCGGTGTGGCAAATCGCAGCCGTTTATTTGACACTCGTTCATTTCTCGTGTATCATTAGAGGGGAAGGCGGCGCAGGGTTCCCTGCTCCGCCTCATATTGTGTCACGAGGAGGTGTGATGGGCGCGATAATTGTTGTGGGAACCCAATGGGGTGACGAGGGCAAGGGGCGCGTGGTGGACGGGTTGGCGCGGGAGGCGCAGCTCGTCGCCCGTTTCAACGGTGGCGACAACGCCGGGCATACGGTGGTTGCCCAGGGACGCACGCTCAAGCTGCACCTGGTCCCCTCCGGCATCCTTTATCAAACTGCTACCTGTCTCATCGGCGCGGGGGTGGTGGTTAACCCTGAACGGTTGGTAACAGAGATGGACGAGTTGGCCGCGCTCGGCGTCGCCGTAGGCCCCTCACATCTCAAGTTGAGCGCGGCGGCGCACATCATTCTGCCCACCCACCGCGCACTCGACGGGGCGCGGGAGGCGGCGCGGGGGCAGGGGGCGCTGGGCACGACCAGGCGCGGGATTGGCCCGGTCTATGCCGACAAGGCGGCCCGAGTCAACCTGCGTGCCGGCAGTATGTCCGACCCTGAGCAGTTTGCTGCGCGGGTGGCCGAGGGCGTCCGGGCGCACAACCACCGCCTGGAAAGTCAATACGGCGCGTCACCGCTCCCGCCGGAGCAGGTCGCAGCCGAGTATTACGCTTATGCTCAGCGTTTGAGACCTCATCTCACCGACGGCTCTGCTCTGGTGGGGGAGATTCTGGCGGCGGGCAAGACGGTTCTCTGTGAGGGCGCTCAGGCGTTGCTGCTCGATCTGGACCACGGCACGTATCCCTACGTCACCAGCTCCTCGACGACCGCCGGGGGCGCGCTGGCCGGGCTGGGCTTTGGGCCGCAGCAGGTCGAGCGGGTCGTTGGAGTGGTCAAAGCCTACACCACCCGGGTGGGGGCCGGCCCATTCTTGACCGAGTTGTTGGACGAGACCGGCGAGCGCATCCGCCAGGTCGGCAACGAGTACGGGACGACGACCGGGCGGCCGCGTCGCTGCGGTTGGCTCGACCTGGTCGTTTTGCGCTACGCTGTCCGGATCAACGGGTTGAACGAGTTGGCCCTGACCAAGCTGGACGTGTTGAGTGGGCTGGACAGGCTCAAGATCGCGGTGGCCTACGAGCGGGACGGCGAGCGCACCACCTATTTTCCGGCCGAGTTTGGGGCGGAGGCGCTGGGTCAGTGGGAACCGGTCTACGAGGAGTTGGCGGGCTGGCAGGAGGACATCAGCGGGGTGCGGCGGCGTGCCGACCTGCCGCCTGCTGCGCAAGAGTACGTGGCGCTGATCGAGGAATTGGCCGGCGCACCGATCACCCTCATCGGTGTGGGGCCTGACCGGGAGCAGACGATAGTGGCATAGCGGGCTGCGGACGGTGAACGGTGGTAGCCCACACGATCTCGGCCACCCGCCGGGCAGCGTCCGGCTGCGCCAGGGCGCGGGCGTGCGCGGACATTTCGGCCAGCCTCGGATTGCCGGGGGAGAGCAACTCGCGCACCGCTGCCGCTGCTTGTCTGGGGGTCGGAGCCCAAATTCCGGCCCCGGCCCGCACGACATAGTCCACGGTAGGCTTTTCCTGGCCGGGGATCGCGCCGCTCAACACGAGCGGCAGCCCCGCCGCCAGCGCCTCGCTGACCGTGCTGGGGCCGGACTTGGTTGCCAGTAAATCCGCTGCCTGCATCCATTCGTGCATATTGTGTACGAAACCCTCCACGTGCACCGGCAGGGGCCACCGCGCGGTGGTCAACCTGGCTCGCAGCCGTTCATTGTGTCCGGCAATCACCGTCAGCTGAGCTTGCACCCCGCTGCTCGCTATGGCCCTGCACAGGCGGTGCAGCGGCCCCATCCCTTGCGCTCCGTTCACCAGGAGCAGTACGGGGAGGTCGAGGCGCAGTCCCAATTTCCGGCGCAAAAGTTTTCTATCTTGGGGCGCGGCAAATTTGCTATCCACCGGCAGGCCGGTCACTGTCACTCGCTCCGTTTGTATCCCGGCGGTCAGGGCGCACCGGCGCACGTTCCCGGTTGCTACCAGGCAACGGGCGATTCCCGGAGCGAACCAAAAGGCGTGGGCTGTATCCAGGTCTGTCACCAGGGTGATCAGGGGGGTGTGCTCCCCGGCCTGAGCCAGGGCGCGGAGGAGCACGTGGTTGAGGAGGGGGTGGCAGCAGACGATGGCGTCGGCGGGGTGTTCGCGGACGAGGCGCAGCAGGCCGGGGCGGGCCAGCGTCCAGAACATTTCCGCGAGTAACCTGACCCGGCGCGGCCCGTCGGACAGGTGGTAGCCGGCGGCCCATCCCCAGCCGCGCAGCCGGATCAGGTGGGGGTAGATTCGGCCCAGGCGGTTGAACGGCCAGGGGGTGTAACCGGCCAGGGCGTCCACCAACTCGACCTGGGCTTGCTCACCGTGGAGGGAGCGCAGCGCCTGGGCAACTGCGTGTGCTGCGCTGCGATGCCCTCCCCCTGTGTCGGAAAACAGGAATAGCAGACGCTTTGCCATTGTCGTCGTCTTTTGGTTCTGACGGATTCTGTGGTGGGACGCAGACGAACGCTGAAAACGCTGTTTTTCTTCCGGTACCTGATCTGCGTCGTCCGCGTTTTTCTGCGTCCAGCCGGGTGCGCTAGAATTGGAACAGCCTGGTTCTGACGGATTCTGTGGTGGGACGCAGACGAACGCTGAAAACGCTGTTTTT
>CAYNVC010000004.1:21070-23246 GCA_964400615.1 uncultured Anaerolineales bacterium
TACCTGATCTGCGTCGTCCGCGTTTTTCTGCGTCCAGCCGGGTGCGCTAGAATTGAACAGCCTTGTTTTTCCAGGTTTGTTTTTCCGTTTGTGTTCGTTCGGGCGCGATGATTTCGGCAACCCGTTTCTCAAACTTGCTGCGCGGGAGCATCACTCGCCGGCCACAGGTCAGGCAGCGGATACCGATGTCGGCGCCAATGCGGAACACTTGCCACTCGTATCCGCCGCAGGGGTGTGGTTTGCGCATGCGCACCCTGTCGCCAACTTGTATTTTCGATGGGTCTTGGTGCAATGGCCGTCTCCTTGTCAAGTTGCCAACTTGTCCTATGTCTATGTCGTCTGGAATCGCCGTGCATTTGTTTTTGCCTGCCCGGCCTTGCGCTGCCTGAGATAATGTTTAAGGTTCAGGTTATTGACAGCGGGGCGAACATGGCGTAAAATAAGAGTGAAAAGTTTTGACCGTCCCTGCGCCTTCCGGCATCGCCTCTCCACAGTACGCCCGGTTCCTGATAGCTGGGCGAGGGTTAAGCGGAGAAACCGCATCGAGAGGTGATTGTGCCGGGAAGAGGCAACGGGCGATTGAGAGCAGCGGCCTGAACGAGGGGCCGCTGCTCTGTTTATTGTCCCTCCTCCGGCCCCAGTATCCATTGCTCGTAGAGGTCGCGGTGCTCGTCCCCGGTGACGGCCTCGACCGCTTCCAGCCAATCCTCCGGTGTGGCGATGGAGTAGCGGTTGCGCTCGAAATAGGTCCGCAGGATGGCCCAGAAATCGTCGTCTCCCACCGCCTGGCGCAACTCGTGAAAGTAGAGCGGCCCTTTTTGGTAGACCAGTGGCCCGTAAAGCTCGTCGTCGTAGGAAGCGACTGGCAATCCTGCCGGTGCATCCAGTCCATCTTGTACCAACTCTTCGTAGGGCTGCCGAAAGGCTTCATACAGCAGTTCGTTCGCCGCCTCCTGGCCGTATCGCTCTTCAAAGTAAATCAGCGTGCTGTACTGCGCCAACGCCTCGTCCATCCACGGATCATCTACCTGGTCGTTCCCCACCAGGCTGTACCACCATTGGTGGGCCGTCTCGTGCACCACGACCCATTCCATCCGGTCGCTTGGTGGGGGTGTGTAATAAGCGGCGTTGATGACCACCAGACCGGGGTACTCGACCCCTCCGGCGTCGGTGGGGGTCTCGACCACGTCCAGCTCGTCAAAGGGGTAAGGGCCAAAGCGTGTAAAGATGCGCACTGCCTCGGCCGCGTAATCCAGGGCCATTTCGCCTCCGGTGCGGTGGTCGGAGTAGCAGAGACTGTTGACCGTCGTTCCCGCTGCGGTGCGGCTCACGGTGAGGTAATCCTGCCCCAGGATGGCGTTGAACTCTCGCATTGGAGCGGCGATGCATTCCCAGGTGTCGCTGTCTGGAGAATGGGTGGTTAGTGTGCAGTCGCCGGAAGCGGCGAGCGTCATCCCAGCCGGGGCGGTGATGTGTACGTTGTAAAACGAGGAGGCAGAGTAGAGGGCGTCGCCGTAGGGGGGAGCTATCTCGACGTTCCACCCCTCGTCGTCGTAGACCGGGACGATGGGATAGACGTTAGCCAGGGCGAGGATGCCGTCATAGTAGCCAAATTGCCGGTAGCCCGCGCCGGAGGTGGGTATGGAGACGGTAAAGTCGAGCGTCACGTCCAGCCCCGCGCCGGATGCCAGCGGTGGGTCGAGCGGCATGCGCAGCGCCGAACCGCCCAGTTCCTCGATGGGTTCAACCGTCTGCCCGTCGAGCAGGATGTTTGTCATCGTCACGTCGCCGCCGTAGCTGGGCGTTTGGGGAAAGAGGCGCAGGTACAGAGCGTCGAGAGGGGTGTCTGTGGTGTTGGTGTAGTTGATGCTTTCGTGACCGGTGACGGAGAGTGCGTCCAGGTCAATGGTCAGGTCGATCTCGTACCGCGTGGCGGTGGGGAGTAGGGCCAGGTCGGCGGCAAACTCGGGGCGTAGGGCCTGGTCGAACGGGAGCGGGACGGCGGAGGGGGTGACGGGGACGGCGGTCGCCGTTTCGGTCGGCGCGAGTGGGACGGCGGAGGGGGTAGCTGGGATGGCGGTCGCCGTTTCGGTCGGCGGGGGGGTAGCGATGGGCAGGCATGCGACGGCGAACGCAAGGCCGAGAGTCAGAAATATGAATTTGGCGAGTTTGTTCA
>CAYNVC010000005.1:0-1772 GCA_964400615.1 uncultured Anaerolineales bacterium
GAAACCGCCCCTGGCGGGCCGTTGGCCGGTCGCCCGCCTGCGCGGGCGGGGCATTGCCGGCTTTAGCCCGCCCGCGGTGACTTGTTAGAATTGAACAGCCCCGAGACCTGGGCGGTTCTCTATCCCAACATCACCCGCACGCTGTTACTGCGGCATGCCGGGCACATACGCTCCTCTCCGGCGAGAAGGTCGAACTCGGTTTCCCACTCGTGGCCGCAGCGGTAGCAGACCATTTTGACCGGTGTCGGCTCCTTCAACTTCCACACCTTGCTGGTGACGGGGGTTTTCCTGTCCTTTAGCGCCGCTTTTGTCGCTTCTACTTCCTCCGGGGTCACGGCGGCACGCAGTTCCTCGACCTCGCGCATGATTTTGGCCCACTTTTGCCCCTCGGCCGCGCTGCACCAGTCCAGTTGCAGCCGCTCCGGGCGGACGCCGTACTTTTCCAGTCCCTCCCACAGCGCATCCACGCGACGCACCGTGTTCCGGTTGGCGGTGATATAGTGGCAGTCGGCATAGTGGCAGCCGGAGACCAGCACTACCGGCGCGCCCTTGCGGAAGGCGTACCAGACAAAATCGGGATTGACCCGCCCGGAGCACATTGTACGGATGAGGCGGGCGTTGGGCGGGTACTGGAAGCGGGACGTGCCGGCGGTGTCGGCCCCGGCGTAGGAGCACCAGTTACAGGTAAAGGCGAGGATTTTGTCCAGCGGGTTTTCTTCCAGGATGGCGTCAATCATGGCATAGATCTGCTGGTCGGTAAAGTGGCGCATGGTGATGGCGTCGAATGGACACTCGGCGGCGCAGGTTCCACACCCGGCGCAGGCTGCGCTGACCACTCGCGCCACCTGTTTCTTTTCCCACAGGATGGCGGAAAAGGGGCAGACGGCGGCGCAGCGCCCGCACTTTTTGCACAGGTCGGGGTCTACGATGGCGGTGATCGCCTCTACCTTGATCTGCGGCGCGTTGAGCAGAATCTCGGCCCGGGCGGCGGCGGCGCTGGCCTGCGTCACCGAGTCCTTGACGTCCTTGGGCGATTCGGCGCAGCCGGCGATGTAGACTCCCTTGGTGGGACTATCCACCGGCTTGAGCTTGGGATGGGCCTCCATCAAAAAGCCGTCGCTCGTGCGGGAGAGGGTCAGCAGTTGGCGCACCAGGTCGGTCTCACGGCGCGGGATGGCCCCCACCGAGAGCACCAGCAGGTCGAACTCGTGCTCTTCCAATCGTCCGGTGGAGGTGTTTTCGACATAGACCGTCAGATTGTCCGTCCCATCTTTCTCCACCACCTCGCCCGGCAGGCCGCGAATGTAGTGCACCCCTTCCCCCTTGGAGCGCATATAGAGGTCCTCGAACCCCTTGCCAAAGGCGCGGATGTCCATGTAAAAGACCGAGATGTCGGTATCCGGGTAGTGATCTTTGAGCAGCAGGCTATCTTTGATGGTGTTCATGCAGCAGATGTTGGAGCAGTAGGGGTTGCCGCGCCGCCCGTCGGGGTTAGAGTCGGTCAGTGCGGTGCGCGAGCCGACGCACTGGATAAAGCCGATCCGCCGGGGCCGTGTCTGGTCGGAGGGGCGCACCAGGTGGCCCTCGCTGGGGCCGCCGGACGAGATCAGCCGCTCGAACTCGAGGCTGGTGATGACGTTTTCGTAGCTGGTGTAGCCGTACTCGTCCAGCGGGGTGGGGTCGTAGACTTCCATGCCGGTGGCGACGACGATGGCCCCCACGTCCAGCTCGACGATCTCGTCCTGCATGTCAAAGTCAATGCACTTTTTGTC
>CAYNVC010000005.1:1782-21558 GCA_964400615.1 uncultured Anaerolineales bacterium
ACTGCTTATCGCAGGCCGCGACGCACTTGCCGCAGGCGATGGGATTATCCCCCATGCACTCGTCCCCGTTGATGATGTAAGCCGAGGGGACGGCCTGGGGGAAGGGGATGTAGATGGCGCGGCGGGTGGAAAGTCCGGCCTGGAACTCGTCCGGCTTGACGACGGGGCAGACGGGGACACAGTCGCCGCAGGCGGTACATTCGGTCTCGTCCACGTAGCGGGCCTTTTTGCGCACCCGCGCCTTGAAATTCCCCACGTAACCCGAAATGTCCTCGACCTCGCTATAGGTCATCAGAGTGATGTTGGGATGCCGACCGACATCCATCATCTTGGGGCCGAGAATTCATATACTACAGTCCATCGTGGGGTAGGTCTTGTCCAGCCGGGCCATGATGCCGCCGATGGAAGGCTCTTTCTCCACCAGGTAGACCGGGTGGCCCGAGTCGGCCAGGTCGAGCGCGGCCTGGATTCCGGCGATGCCCCCGCCGATGACCAGCGCCGCGTCGGTGACGGGCAGCTTTTCCTCGTCCTGGGCGTAGAGCCAGCGGGCGCGGGCAACCGCCGCCTTGACGATGTCTTGAGCTTTGGCGGTGGCCGCTTCCCGGTCGTGAAGGTGCACCCAGGCGCATTGCTCGCGGATGTTTGCCATCTCGAACAGGTAAGGGTTCAGCCCGGCCTCGCTGACGCAGTTGCGGAAGGTCGGTTCGTGCAGCCGGGGGGAGCAGGAGGCCACCACCACGCGGTTGAGGTCGTGCTCCACGATCTGGCGCTTGATCTCTTGCTGACCGGGATCGGCGCAAGTGTAGCGATTGCGCACCGCCGTCGTCACGTTGGGCAGGGATGCGGCGTACTCGCGCACCGCCTCCGTATCCAGGCTGCCGGCGATGTTCAACCCACAGTCGCAGACGAAAACACCAATGCGTAGGTCATCTTGGGGCAATTTGTACCTCCTTGAGTGAAGCGTCAAGCGTCAAACGTCAAACGTAAATCTCCAATCTGCGTCAGAATCAGGTCGGGATGCTCCGGCGCAAATTGCTCTGCCGGGCTGTAGCCGGTCAGGACGGCGGCGGTTCTGGTGCCTACGGCCCGGCCGGCGTGTACGTCCATCGGGTGATCGCCTACCATCAACGCGCGGTGTGGTGCGACGCCCAGCAGCCGCAGCGCGGCCAGCAGGTGTTCCGGGTCGGGTTTGACCGCCGTAACGTCGTCGCGGGTCAGCAGCGCGTCGTAGGGCAGCCTGTTTTTCGCCAGGATGCGCTCCACCGCTGCCCGGCAGTTGCGGGTGACGATGGCGACCTTGATCCCCCGCTCGCGCAGTTGCTCCAATAGTTCCGGCACACCGGGGTGCACCTGGGCGGCCTCGGCTGCCTCCATCTCGATGGCGACCAGGGCGGCAGCGGCGTCCCGCCGGAACGCTGCCGCTACTTCTCCTCCGTTTCGCGTGGTGAGGGCTTGTGCACACTCATCAATCAGTTCCAGCGTGTAGCGGGACGCCTTGTTGTCCGCCGAGAGGCCGTAGCGGGGCAAAATTGCTTCCACGTCCGCCCGCATCCGGCCAAAGTCAATGTTCAAATGCACCAGCGTGCCGTCGAAATCGAACAGCACTGCCTCTATATCCGCCAATTTCAATTGCCGTTTGCTCACCGGCAGGTTGCGAATCTTGTAGCCAGGACGCGGACTAATGCCGACTTGGGCAGGTTCAACTCGATCCATCTGCGTTTTTCTGCGTTGGTCTGCGTCCCTGGGCAGGGGAACTGGAATTTGTCAGAATCCAGTTGATTAGTTTGCGCGGCTTGACCCGGTTGAACTTGATGCCCACATCCTCCAGCGAAAAGCCCATCGCCAGGCCGAGAATTTGGGGATAGTAGAGCACCGGCAGTTTGTAGCTGGTCTCGTATGTGCTTTCCACGCGGCGCTGGTTGGCCTCGTACATGATCGAGCAAAATGGGCAGATGAGCACAATCGCGTCCGCCTGGGCGGCGGTGACGTGGTCCAGCTTTTGTTTGGTCATCAACAGCGCGGTCTCGCTATCAAAGCCGAGGATGCCGCCGCCGCAGCACTGGGATTCGTCCTCGTACCGCACCACGTGTGCTCCGGTGGCCTCGATCAGCCGGTCAAGGCTCTGCGGGTTCTCGGGGTCGTCGAAACCGTCGTACAGGTGCGAGGGTTTGAGATAGTGGCAACCATAGTGGGGCGCAAAGCCAAATTCGTCCAAACTCACCGTCACCTCTTTCCGCAGCCGCTCGAATCCGATCTCTTCGTAGAGCACGCGGGCCATGTGACGTACCCGCACCGTGCCGTTATAAGTGTGCCCCAGGTCGGCCAGTTGCTCGTTGACCTCGGCGCGGAGGCTGTCATCCTCCTGGAGGTAATGGTTTGATTCGGTGAGCATCTCGGTGCACGCGCTGCACAGGGTGAGGATGTCCAGCCCCCGTTCTTCTGCCAGGGCCAGGTTACGGGCGGCCATCAACAGCCCGGCTTCCCAATCCATTGGCCGGGCTGGGAAGCCGCAGCAGGAAAAGCCGTCCACGTCCACCAACTCGATCCCCAGCCGCGCGGCGACCTTGCGGGCGGACATTTCGTAATTTAGCGCCCGCACCGGAACGGTGCAACCGAGATAGAAAGCGTACTGGCTCATTGAGGGTTCTCCTTGGGGCACGTGTCCGGGCAGTTCCGGTCGAGGATGCGGCGCACCTCGGCGGCGGCTTGTTTCTCCTGGATGGGCGGCAGCCCATAGTCGGCGCGGCGTTCGTTTTCGTAATCGGCGATCTCGTAGAGGCGACCGTGCTCACCGAGCAACTCGGCCTGCGCCCGAAAAGTCTGGGGGATGTGTCCCTCGCGGATGGCGATGTTGCGGATGCCGTTCATCAGTTCCGGGATGCGCACGTCCTGCGGGCAGCGCTCGTAGCAGGTATAGCAGACTGCGCACAACCAGACGAAATCGCTGGTCAGCACCTGCTCGCGCATACCCAGGAGCGCCATGTGGATGATGCGGCGCGGGTTATATTTGTCGGTGACTCCGGCGACCGGGCATCCGGCGGTGCAGGTGGAGCAGGAGAAACAGCGCCGGATGTGCTCGCCTCCCGGTTCGGCGGCGATCTCGTCCCGAAAGTGGGGGTCAAAGGTGCTGGCGTCTATGATTTTGGGTTTTGGATTTGTGTCCGGCATCCCGTTTCCTGCTTTTTCGTCCTTTACGAGTGGCGCGGTATGGACACGCGCCTGCGTCGCGCGGTATGGAAACCGCACCTACGTCGTGCGGTATGGAAACCGCGCCTACACCGCGCGTTGCGCCAGCGCAATGGCCCCCAGTACACCGGCCCGCTTGCCCAACTCCGGCGGCGTGATATAGGAATCAATCTGCTCCACGATCTCGGGCACCTGGAGATAGCCGTGGAGTAATTCTTGCACCCCCCGGCGCAGCAGCGGGAAAAGCTGCGCCTGTTCCATCACGCCGCCGCCCACGATGATGCGCTGAGGCGCGAGCACGCAGATGATGTTCACCAGCCCCAGGGCCAGATAGTCGGCTTCCAGCGGCCAGGCCGGATGATCCGCCGGCAACGTCTCTCCCCGCTGCCCCCACCGCGCTTCGATGGCCGGCCCGGCTGCCAATCCCTCCCAACAGTCGCCGTGATAGGGGCAGGAGCCGGGGAAGGGGTCGCGCTCCCAATCGTGCGGGACGCGCAAATGCCCCATCTCTGGGTGCAGCAGGCCGTGAATCAACTCGCCGCCGACCATTCCCCCGCCGCCGATGCCCGTGCCGATGGTCAGGTAGACGAATGTTCCCAGTCCCTGGGCCGCGCCCCAACGCTGCTCGCCCAGGGCGGCCCCATTTACGTCGGTCTCGAACCCCACCGGTACGCCCAACGCCTCCCGGATAGCCCCGGCCAGGTCGGTGTGCGCCCAGCCCGGCTTGGGCGTGGTGGTGACGTAGCCAAAGGTAGGCGAATCCGGGTTCAGGTCAACCGGGCCGAAAGAGGCGATCCCGACCGCCGCCACAGGCTCCTGTTGCCGGAAGAACTCGATTGCCCGGCCAATTGTCTCTGCCGGCGTGGTGGTGGGAAAGCGCTCCTCGGCTCGCAGATCGTCCGGGCCGTTGCCCACCGCGCACACGAACTTGGTGCCGCCAGCTTCGATTCCACCGTAGAGTGGCGTCATTCAAGCAGCCCCCAGCGCCCGCACCAGCAGCCCCGTGATGTCCTCCAATTCCACACCGATCTCGTCACCCGCGTTCCGCAGGGCGCAACTGAGGTGGATGCGGCACTTGGGGCAGGCGGTGATCATCTTGTCCGCGCCGGTATCCTGGGCCTGCCCCAGCCGCCTTGACTGAATCCCCCTGGCGCACTGCCCGCAGTTGACCCATCCGGTGGAGCCGCAGCAGAGGGATTGGGCGCGGTTGTTGCGCATCTCGGTCAGCCCGGCCCCCGTGGCCTGGATGAGCGTCCGGGGTTCCTCATAGATACCCTGGTAGCGCCCCAACCGGCACGGGTCGTGGTAGGTGACGGTCTCGGCCAATTCGTTCAGTTCGAGTTCGTCCAGGTGCGCGGATAGCAACTCGGTGAGATGGATCGTCTCGAAAGGCAGCGGGCCGACGTAGCGCGGGTAATCGCTGCGGAAGGCGTTGTAGCACTCTGGGCAGGAAAAGATCACCCGTTTGGCCCCGCTGGCGGCGATGGTCTGCACGTTGAGTTCGGCCAGGCGGCGGAAGCCCTCCTCGTCCCCGTTGAGCAACAGGTCGGCCCCGCAGCAGCGTTCGTCGTTGCTGACCGTTGGCGTTATGCCTATCTCGTTCAGCAGCCGCACGGTGTTGCGGGCCGTGTCGGTGGAGACGACCCCCAAATCGGCAAAGATAACGTCGAAATAAGGGGCGCAGCCGACAAAGTAAAAATCATCCCCCTGGGTTGTTGTCCGCAGGTCGTCCGTCAGCCAGCCGGTGCGGTTCTGCTGCGTCGCCTGCTCCATGATTCCCATCAACTGCTGCATGATGGCGTTGTGGGCGTAGACCCCCTCCACGTTCGCGTGGCGGGCCTCGACCCTGGCGGCGACGACGAAGGCGGGATAGTCCACGTCAGACGGGCAGATGGTGGTGCACATGCGGCAGGTCAGGCAGGCCCAGAGGTGTTGGTCGTTGATCAGTTCTTCTGGTCGCCCAGACAGCACCCGCTCGATGGTGGAGCGCGGCGAGTAGGTGACGTCCACCCGCGAGATGGGGCAGACGCCGGTGCATTTGCCGCAATCCAGGCAATAGTTAGCCCTGGTCTGGCTGAGGATGTTTTGAAAAGCCGTTGACAAATGGAACTCCTATGATAGAATGATGCAAAGCCGGGTGGTCTGGTAACTCCTCGGTAGCCAATCCGGGGCCTTAGCCAGACTGTGAGCGTCCTGATACAGACGCCCACCCAGGCTTTTCTTATTTCAGCAATAGAGGATGTCTTTGAGAATCATCTGTGGTTCCTGTTGACAGCTTGATTATCGCGTGGTAAAATGCAATCGAAAGTCGGGGGGCCTGGTGATTCCTATCCTTGACCGGACGGTGTAGCCAGGCTGCGAGCGTCCTGATACAGACGCCCTCTCGATTTTTGCTTTATCAACCTCCGTACTCGCCATCAATGTTCACCGTATTGTGTTTTACGCCGCGATACTTCTATCCTCGCCCAGTGGACTTGGCCCCAAAGCCTGAATTTGCTCGGTGAACTCGGTCATGATGCGGGCAAAGCGAGCGCCCTCTGCCGCCGAGATCCACTCTAACCGCAGCCGCTCGTTCTCGATCCCCAGCAAGTCCATCAACTGGGCCGTCTTTTCCACCGTGGCGACGGCGTTCTCGTTGCCAGAGATATAGTGGCAATCGCCGGGATGGCAGCCGGTGATGAGCACCCCGTCCGCCCCGTGGTTGAATGCCTCCAGGATAAAGCCAGGCTGCACGCGCCCGGAGCACATCACGCGGATGACGCGCGTGGTGGGTGGGTATTGTATCCGGCTGACGCCCGCCAGGTCGGCCCCGGCGTAGGAGCACCAGTTACAGGCGAAAACGACGATTCGTGGCTGGAATGTGGTCATAGGCTGGTTCGTATGGTTCCTTACCGGACAAGTAAGCGATTAGGCGGGTAGACAAGTGACGAACCCTCTTACTTCCCTGTCTCCTTGCCTCCGTGTTTCTCTGTTCCTGTGTTCTCCCGCTTCCTGCTTCTTGCCTCTTGCCTCTTGTGTCTTTCCTCTTGCCTCCTGTCATCTCGTCACCTCCACTAATGCCGCTCGTACCATCGCTGTGACTTGCTCATCGGTGAAATGACGCGCCTGCATCGCCCCGGTGGGGCAGACTGAGGCGCAGACCCCGCACCCTTTACACATCACCGGGTTGACGCGGGCCACCTTCACTCCCGGCGATACCTCCACCAGCGCCGGTGCGCCAAACTCGCAAATTTCCACGCAGCGACCGCAGCCCCGGCACAGAGTCTCGTTCACCCGCGCCACCACGCCGGACGACGTGACTGTCTCTTTGGAAAGAACCGTCGCCGCCCGCGCCGCCGCGCCGTAAGCCTGGGCGATTGTCTCCTCCAGGTGGCCCGGCCAGCGGGCCGTCCCGGCCACGTAGACGCCGTCGGTGGCGAAATCGAGCGGGCGCAGCTTGACGTGCGCTTCCAGGAAAAAGCCGTGCTCGTCCAGTGGCACTTTGAGCATTTGGGCCAGGGTATGTGCGCCCTCGTGGGCCACCAGCGGCGTCGAGAGCACCACCAGGTCGTAGGGGATGGAAATTTCAGCCCCCAGCAACTCGTCGTACACCAGCACGCGGCGCGGTCGCTTGGAGACGTGCGGGGGGTTCCGCAGGCTGTAGCGGATGAACTGGATTCCGGCCTCACGGGCGCGGGTATAGTACGCCTCGTAGCGCGTGCCCTGCGTCTCGGTATCCCGGTAGAGGATATAGACCTCGGCGCTGGGGCGGCGGGCCTTGATCTCTAGCCCGTTCTTGATGGCGGTGGTGCAGCAGATACGGGAGCAGTAGGGCCGCTCCGGGATGCGCGAGCCGACGCATTGGATCATCACCACCCGGTCGGCGTTCACCTCTTCCTTCTTGAACCGCTTCTCCAACTCGAACTGGGTGACGACCCGCTTGCCGTCGTAGCCGTACATTCCCTCCGGCTCGAACACCCGTGCGCCTGTGGCGACGATGATGGCCCCGACGGTAAAGCTGAACTGTCTCCCCTCCCGGTCACGGACGACCGCCTCGTAATTGCCGACGAACCCCTCGAGGGAGTGTAACTCGGACGCGGTGAAAACTGCAATGTGTTGGTTCTCCTGCACCTCGGCGACGCGGGCCTGGGCCAGCGGCAGCGCATCGGTATGGGTGGGATACAGCTTGTCCAGGCGGAGCAACTGGCCGCCCAACTGCGGCTCTCGCTCCACCAGTTTGACCTCGAAACCACGGTTCGCCAGGTTGAGCGCCGCCGTCATCCCGATCATCCCCCCGCCGATGATCAGCGCCGCCGGTTCGACCGGTAACTCTTGCTCCTCCAATGGTTCCAGGAGACGGGCTTTGGAGACGCCCATACGCACCAGGTCTTGGGCCTTGCGCGTCGCCCTGTCCCAATCGCGCATGTGCACCCAGGAGCATTGGTCGCGGATGTTGACGAACTCGAACAGGTAGGGGTTCAGCCCCGCTGCGCGGCAGGTCTCGCGGAACAGCGGTTCGTGGGTGCGGGGCGTGCAGGCGGCGACCACCACCCGCTCCAAACCCTCTGCGACGATGGCGTCTTTGATGCCGGTCAGCCCAGAGTCGGAGCAGGTGTACATATTCTCCTGGACGAATGCGACGTCCGGCAGCGTCCGCGCGTACTCGGCCACCGCGCCCACGTCCAGGTGCCCGGCGATGTTGGAGCCGCAGTGGCAGACAAAGACGCCGATTCTGGGCTTGTCGCTCATACTCCTCCCACCATTTGCGCCGCCCGCGCTGCCGCGCCGCTGGCCTGGGCCACTGCCTGCGGAATGTCGGATGGGCCGCGACAGCCGCCGCAGGTGAACACCCCCTCCCGCGTTGTGTCGGTCGGCGAGAAGGGGTTGGTGCGGAAAAAGCCATACTCGTCCAACTCTAAACCGAGCATCTCCGATAGGGCTGCTACTCCCGGCCCTGGCAGCAGGCTGGTCGCCAGCACGGCCAGATCAACCTTCATCTGCTGCGGACGCGCGGTCTGGGCATCCTCGTAATGGAATACCATCCGTCCCTCGTCGTCCTCCTCGATCCGCGCCACGCGGCTGCGGATGTATTCCACCCCGTACTCGCGCTGGGCGCGGTCAATGTACTGGCGGAACCCCTTGCCGGAGGCCCGCAGGTCGGTGTAAAAGATGTAGGATTTGACCTCTGGAATGTGCTCGCGGGCCAGGATGGCCTCCTTGGTGGCGTGCATACAGCAGACTGCCGAACAATAGCGTTGATATTTCAGGTTGCGCGAGCCGACGCACTGGATAAAGCCGATGACGCGCGGCTCCTCCCGGTCGGTCAGGCGGATGAGTCGCCCGCCGGAGGGGCCGCTGGCGCAGATGAGCCGTTCGAACTCTAGCCCGGTGATGACGTTTTCGTAGCGGGTGTAGCCGTACTCGGTCAGCGGCGCCGGGTCAAAAGTCTCCATCCCGACCGCCAGGACGATGGCCCCCACCGATAGCTCGATCACCTGATCCTGCATATCGAAATCAATGCACTGCTTTTGGCATGCCTCGATGCAGCGCCCGCAGGCGATGGGATCGTCGCCCAGGCAATCTTCCCGATTCCTCAGATACGCCTGCGGGACGGCCTGGGCATAGGGGATATAGATCGCCCGCCGGGTGGAGAGGCCCATCTGGAACTCGTCCCGCTTGATGGTGGGGCAGACCGCAGCGCAGTCGCCGCAGGCGGTGCACTCGTCCTCGTCCACGTAGCGGGCTTTTTTGAGCACCTGCGCGGTGAAATCGCCCGCCTCGCCCTCCACCATTTGCACCTCGGAGAGGGTGTAGATGGTGATGTTGGGGTGGCGGGAGCAGTCGGCCATCTTGGGCGAAAGGATGCAGGTGGAGCAATCGTTGGTGGGAAAGGTCTTGTCCAGTTGGGCCATGTGTCCGCCGATGCTGGGCGCTTTCTCTACCAGATGGACGTGTATCCCCATCTCGGCCAGGTCGAGCGCTGCTTGTATTCCGGCGATCCCGCCACCGATGACGAGTACGTCGTTTTTCACGCTATTCCCTGTCCGTATTCGAGTCCCGCATCGAATGCCCGCTCGTTCAACTCCTCTGTCCCTTTGGGGACCGAGTCGAGCACCGCTTGCTTGATCGCCTCCGGTGTGGCGATGTCGGTGACGGCGGCCACAAAGCCCAGCATGACCACGTTGGCGACGATGCGGCGGCCCAATTCCTCCGCCATGTGCGTGGCCGGGACCCTCAGCACCTGCACCCCTTCGGCAGCCTCGTCCAACTCGACCAGGCTCTCGTCCACGATCAGCAGGCCGTCGCGGCGGAAGCCGGGCACGTACTTGTTGTAGGCCCCTTGCGACATGATGACCAGAATCGAGGGGCTGACGACGTGGGGATAGCTCAGTTCCACCGGGTCGCCGGTGATGGCGACCTGGGCCGCGCAGGCCCCGCCCCGCGATTCCGGCCCATAGCTTTGGGTAAAAGTGGCGTATTTGCCGTCGTAGAGCACTGCCGCTTTGCCAATGATCTCGCCGCTGCGGATGATGCCCTGCCCACCAAAACCGGAAAGCCGTATTTCCAGACGGTTCATATTTTTCTCTCCTGCTGACGCGGTACAGAAACCGCGCCTACTTGAGCGCCCGATGGAGCGCGGCCATCCTGGCCGCATGCGGGCGTGGACGCCCGCGATCCTCGTCGGAACGCGGCCACGTGAGCCGCATGCGGGCGTGGACGCCCGCGATCCCAGTCGGAACGCGGCCACGTGAGCCGCATGCGGGCGTGGACGCCCGCGATCCTCGTCGGAACGCGCCTACTTGAGCGCCTGCTCCAGCCGCTGGGTGCGCTGCTCCAGGAAGGTCGGCTTGTCCACGTCCACGAACTTGCCCTCGATTATATCCCCTCCCAGCCCAATATCCGTCTCACGCGGGTCGGCCCCGTGGCGGATGACGCCGTGCTCGTGATAGTAGCGCATCGTATCCAACCCCTGGCGCTGCTTGTGCCGGCGGCCAAAGCCGGTCGGGCAGGGCGAGATCACCTCTATCAGGCTGAACCCCGGTTTGAGCAACGCCTCCGTCATAGAGCGCTCCAAGCGCCGGGCGTGGAGCACCGTCCAGCGGGCCACATAGACCGCGCCGCTGGCCGCCGCCAGCGCCGAGACGTTGAAAGGGTACTCGTAATTGCCATAGGGCGACGTGGTGGTGAGGCCGCCGATGGGCGTCGTCGCGCCTGCCTGCCCGCCCGTCATGCCATAGTTGAAATTGTTGACGCAGATGACGGTCAGATCCATATTCCGCCGGGCGGCGTGGATGAAATGATTGCCGCCAATCGTCACCAGGTCGCCGTCGCCGGAAAAGACGATCACTTTTAGCTCCGGGTTGCCCAGTTTGAGGCCGGTGGCGAAGGGGATCGCCCGCCCGTGGGTGGTGTGGAACGAATCCAGCCGCACATAGCCCGCCACCCGCCCCGTGCAGCCGATCCCAGAGACCACCGCTACTTTGTCCAGGTCCAGTTCCGAGCGGCGCAGGGCGCTGAGGAAACAGGTCAGGGCCGTGCCCAGCCCGCAGCCGGGGCACCAGATGTGCGGCAGCCGTTCGGTGCGCAGCAGGTCGTCCATCGGGTGGCGACCGTGGATTTCCTCTTGCAGCCCTTCGGCCTCTGTGTGTACCTCTAGTGCTCTATCCATTGCGTAGCCGTCCGTATCGAGTCCCATCCTATTCCTCCACCTTGCGCCCGGCTGCCTGGCGGATTGCCTGGAGCACCTTTTGTGGATCGTGGATGCCGCCGCCAGGGTGGGGCACCGAGAGCACTTGCGCCTGCCCTGCCGCGCAGCGCTCCACCTCGTGGACGATCTGCCCCATGTTGATCTCTGGAACCACGATGCCTTCCACCTGCCCGGCCAGGGCGCGGATTTGCTCGCCTGGGAAGGGCCAGACCGTCACCAGGCGCAGCAGCCCCACGCGAATGCCTTCCTGGCGGGCCATTTGGATCGGCCAGATGGCGGTGCGGGCGGCGATGCCGTAGGAAACGACCGCCACCTCGGCGTCGTCCAGGCCGTCGCTTTCCAACATCACGATTTTGTCCTTGTTCTTTTCGATCTTGTCGATCAGCCGTTGTATCAGAGTCCACTGGACTTTGGTGCCGGAGGTGGCGGGATAGCCCCGCTCGTCGTGGGTCAGACCGGTGGCGTGGATGCGGTAGCCGTCGCCGGCGACCGCCATCGGTGATACCCACTCTCCCTCCGCGACGCGATAGGGCAGGTACTCTTCCGGCGGCACGGTTGGCTTGCGCCGCGCGACGATCTCGATCTCTTCCTCCGGCGGGATGACCACTTTTTCCGCCATGTGCCCTACCTCGGCGTCGGTCATCACCAGCACCGGCGTGCGGTAGGTCTCGGCCAGATTAAAGGCGTGGATTGTCAGGTCGAACAGTTCTTGTGGCGACGAGGGAGCCAGCGCGATGATGGCATAGTCGCCGTGGGAGCCGTACCGCGCCTGCATCATGTCCCCCTGGCTGACCAGGGTGGGCAGGCCGGTGGAGGGGCCGCCCCGTTGGACGTTGACCAGCACGCAGGGGGTTTCCAACATGATACCCAGCCCCAGGTTTTCCATCATCAGCGAAAATCCCGGCCCGCTGGTGGCGGTCATTGACTTTTTCCCGGCCCAGGAAGCGCCCAGGACGGCGTTCATGGATCCCAATTCGTCTTCCATCTGGATAAAGACGCCGTCCACGAGGGGCAGCCGCTCGCTCATGCGCTGCGCGATTTCGGTGGCCGGGGTGATGGGGTAGCCGCCGAAGAAGCGGCATCCGGCGCAGATGGCCCCCTCGGCGCAGGCGATGTCCCCCTGCATAAAGAATTCGCCGCTCAACACGCCGTCGTTTTTCTTCATACCAGTGTGGCCTCCCCTTGAGTCTCTGTGACGTAGATGGCGAACTCGGGACACAACAGTTCACACAGGCCGCAACTGACGCATGCGTCTGGCTGGATCACGTGCGGGGGGTGATACCCTTTGGTGTTGATCTCGTCCGAGACCGCCAGCACGCCGCGCCGGCAGAACTCGATGCACCATCCGCACCCTTTACATCGTTCGGCCAGGATGTGGATTTCGCCGTGCGGCACACGGATGTCTTTCAGGTCGAGTGGTTCTCTCCAGTATTTCAACGTCGGTCTCCTTCGCGGGACGGATGATCCGGTCTACTCCCCGGCGATCAGCCGTTCCAGCGCTGCCTGCGATACTGTTTCCACGTCGGCGTGGATGGAGCGCCCGTGGCTGTCCATCGTCACCACCACGGGGAAGCGCTCGACGCGGATGATCCAGAACGCTTCCGGCACGCCGAATTCGTCTTTTTTGTGGACCGCCACCACCTCTTGGACCGCGTTGGCGATGAGGGATGCCGCCCCGCCGACGGCGTGAAAGTAGACCGCGCCGTGCTCGCGGCAGGCGATGAGCGTGTTCGGCCCCATCCCGCCCTTGCCGATGACGCCGCGCAGCCCAAAGTGAGCGATCACCTCCGCCTCGTAAGGCTCTTCGCGGATGGAGGTGGTCGGCCCGGCGGCGACAAAGTGCCATCTGCCCTCCTCGTCCTGGCGCACCACCGGCCCGCAGTGGTAGATGACGCCCGCGTGCAGGATGCGCTTTAGCTCCTCGTACAGGGATTGCTCGCTCTCCGGCACGCTGTCTGTGCGGATGAAATTCTCGATCAGGTACTTGTGCGCCGCGTCCCGCCCGGTGGACATGACGCCGGAGAGATAGACCGTGTCGCCGACGTGAAGGGCGCGGATTTCCTCTTCTGAAATGGGGATTTGCAGTTCGTATGTCGCCATCATTCGTACTCCACTTGTTCATCTCGTACTGTCATCGTCCAGCGCCGGCAGGCCCAACAGTTGTAGGCGATGCTGACGAAATAACAGGCCGGCAACCGGTGATAGGCCCCGATCTTGACCCCAAAGACGGTCGTCTGGCCGCCAAAGCCCATCGGCCCAATGCCCAATTCGTTGCAATCGTGCAGCAACCGCTCTTCCAGTTCCGCCAGCTCCGGCACGGGGTTGACGTCGCCGAGCGGGCGGAAGAGCTGCTCTTTGGCGTGGACGTAGCCGTATCCCCGGTCGCTGCCCAGGGCGATACCCAGCACGCCCGGCGCACATCCCTTGCCCTGGGCGCTGGTCACTGCGTCCAGCACCACCCGGCGCACCCCTTCCAGGTCGCGCCCGGCATGGAGCGGGCTGTGGGGCAGTTTGTACTGCGCCCCCACGTTCTCGCTCCCGCCTCCCTTGAGGAGCAGTTTGACCTGGAGATAATCCTCTTCCCACTCTTGAAAGTGGAAGGTGGGGTATCCCACTCCCAGGTTGTTGCCGCTGTTGCGCCCGCTGAGTGAATCTACCGCGTTGGGCCGCAGGTAGGAGCGGGCGGTCGCCTCCGCCACCGCCGCCTCGATTTGCGCCTGCATCTCGCGCGTGCTCGTCCCCAGGGGGTGGTAGACGTAGAAAATGGGTGTGCCGGTGTCCTGGCAGACGGGGGTGGAGTTGGCGCGGGCCAGTGCCACGTTTTCCAGGATGGTTCCCAGTGCCCCCTGCGCTGCGGAGCCTGGTTCCTCGCGGGTCTGGGCTGCTCGCAGCGCCGCCTCCACGTCCGCCGGCAGGTCGGTCGCCGCCCGGCGCACCAGTTCGATAAATGCTTCGGTCATGTCTTTCATCTATTCACCTCTGCTAATTCTCACTCAGGGCCGGCCACCCATCGGCCCGCGACGATAAATTGGACAGGGGCGTTCCCTGTCGTTATCTTCCACCTCTCTCCCGCTGGTTGACTCAGTGGGCCTGCCACCGTCACGGCCTGACGGTTTAATTGCGCCCAGGCGGCGTCGAACGCCTGGTAGTCAAAGTGCTTGGTTCCGGCGTCGTAGGCGTCTATCAGATAGATTCCCGCCTCGTCGTAGCCGACGGCGACAAAGGTGTGTTGCCATTGGACGATGACCGACGTCGCGCCGTCCGACGAAACCCAATTCTCCACACCCGGCATTCGCATGTCGTAGGTAGACCAGATGATGGCCGGTCTTCCGGCGGCCAGTTCCGTTCTAAGCCCGTCCAGGTTCCACTCTCGCCTGGCGCGTGCGTCCAGCCCAAAGCTGCGCAGGTTGGCCGCGACCGGCCCCGCGTAGACGCCGTACCCCACCGGCGGCATGCTGCCCGCCGGCAGGTCTACGTCGCCCAGGAAGCCGCGATTGGGGTTATCGGATTTGGGCAGGCGGCGGAAGAACTCGTCTTCCGTAAAGGTCGCGCCCCAAAAGGCGGCCAGGTCGGTCGCCGAGCGGGATTCGCAACTGAGGTTGTGTTCCTGGGGATGGCCGGTCACGCCGTCCACGAAGGCGGAGGGGGGAAGTTCGTCGGCCAGGGCGGGGATGGTGCAAAACAAAAGCAGCGGTATCAGAAACCAGGCTGTGCGGAAAAAACCTGGCCTCTCGCTATGGGGGGCCGTTCGCCTCACAGCGCCTCCAGTGCCGCTATGATTTTTTCCACGTCTTGGGCTGTCTGGGGAGCGGCGTCAAAGATACCTTGCCCGCGCATGTCTGCCTCGGTTAGTTCATAGTTGGTGGAGAGGTAGCCCAGGACGGGCACGGGGCTTTGTTCCTGGAGAAAGGCCCAATCGCTCTCGCCGCGCACTTTGTTGCCCACGGCGTAGACGTTGGTGATGCCAATGTCGGCTGCCAACTGGCGCACGCGCCGGGCCGTATCCAGGCTGCGCCGCCCCGGTTCCAGCACGACCAGGAAGGCATCAACCGCCTGGGCGGTCGCCCGCCCCAGGTGTTCCACCCCGGCTTCCATGTCGAGGATCATCAATTCGTCGCGGTAGAGTATCAGGTGCGTGACCAGCGCTTTGAGGAGCGCGCTCTCCGGGCAGATGCAGCCGCTGCCGCCGACCTGGATGTCACCCAGCCGCAGGAAGGGGAGTCCTTCGTAAGAGATGCTAAAGCGGTCGGGGATGTCGTCCACGCGGGGGTTGATGGTGAAGAATCCGCCGGACGTGCCGGGCTTGGCCCCGGTGCGCTCGTAAATCAGTTCTTCCATCTCGGAGATGGGAGTCACCTGGGCGACCAGGTCGGGCGGGAATCCCAACGCCTCGGCCAGGCCGCCGGCCGGGTCGGCGTCAATGGCGATGACGTCGCGTCCGCGCCGGGCGTAAATGTGGGCCAGCATTGCCGAGAGGGTGGTCTTGCCCACGCCTCCCTTGCCGCTGATGGCGATTTTGTTCAATTGGGTCATTCTTCTCCTCGTAGGTGAGCCAATTCGGCTCGTAGTTGTTCGATCTCTGCTTCGGCCTGACGACGGGCCTGAGCTTCAGAGGCGGCTATCAATTCAGCCTGGCGACGGGCTTGGGCTTCGGAGGCGGCTATCAATTCAACCTGGCGGCGGGCCTGGGCTTCGGAGACAACCAGTGCTTCGGCCTGGCGACGGGCTTCTTGCGCTTCCAGGGGGGTCAACAATTTTTCCCCCGTGGTTGGGTCGATCAAGCGCAGTAGATCGCCCTCAATGTGCAGCTCCAGCCCCAACACCTGGCTCGTCAGTGGCTCCTGGTCAACTTGCTGGTATCCCCACGCTCCCAGACGAAAGCCAACCAGCTTTGGCTCCTGATACTCTTCCAGAGGGTCAAAGATAAAGTATTCTGTCACTCCCAGTTTTTGGTACAGTTCTTTTTTCGCCCCCCAGTCTTCCTGGCGCGTGCTGCGGGAGGTCAACTCGAACACTGCATCTGGCCCCTTGCCTTCTTTCCAGACCTGGTATATGCGCCGGTCTCTGCGTGGAACCCCTTTGACCACGAACACGTCCGGGGCTACGACTCGGCTGGGATCGCCCTGCTCGTAGTATACGAACAGGTTCCCGGCCACATAGACGTTGGGATCGGTGCGGAAATAGTCCAGCAACGCCTCGCGCAGATAGGTCAGCAGTTTGATGTGCGTATCTGTCTCGCCCATAGGCTTGCCATCCGATTCAGGGTAGTAGACGGGGTAGCGGAACGTGGTGCGCGGTCGCACGTCGTATTCGATTGTGGCGACTTCTCTCACTTTTGCCATTGTGTCTCTCCCAGTTCCGAACTTGTCCGGCAACTGGCGGCATTGTAGCACAAAAGATGGTGTCAGGCCAACGACTTTTCCAAGAGTTGAGTTATATCCATCACCCGGACGCGCACTTTGTTGGCGCGGGCGGCTTTGGAGAGGGTGCGCACGCACTGGGGGCAGGCCGAGACCAGGACGCTGGCCCCCGTCTCCGCTGCCTGAGCGATGCGCTGGGCCGAAACCTGCTGCACCAGTTCCGGATCGAACGTCTCCAGGTCGCCGCCGCCACCGCAGCAGAGGGCGTGCTCGCGCGATTGCTGCATTTCGACCAGGGTATAGCCCCGGATTTGGTCCAGTACCTGGCGCGGCCGGTCGTTGATGCCAACCCTGCGGCCCGGGTCGCAGGGGTCGTGATACGTGATCACGCCGCCCCGTTTAGGCTCTTTTAGCTCTAATCGTTCCTCGTTCACCAGATCGCTCAACACCTCGACGGCGTGCACGACCTCGAACCCCAGTTCTTCGCCCAGTACCTCAGGGTAGGTGTGATGCCACATGTGGTAGCAGGAGGGGCAGGTCATCACTACTTTGGGCACGCCCAACTCGCGCATTTGCTCCACGTTGTGCTGGATCAATTCTCGAGCCTGTTCCAACTGGCCGGCCATCAGGAGTGGAAAGCCGCAACATTGCTCTTCCTCTCCCAGGGTGGTAAAGTGCACGCCGGCCCGGTTCAACACGGTGGCAAAACTCTGCGGGATGCCATAGCTCATCGGGAACATTGCCGAAACGCAGCCGACGAAATAGGCCATCTCGGCCCCTTTGTCCCGCACCAGTCCCTCCGGCTTGTCTTCGGGGGCCAGGTTCTCGGTCCAGGCCATACGGGACGAGTTGTCCTCGCCGGAGACGTTATAGTGGGTGGTGATACGCTCGCTCATCGCTCCCAGTGCCTGTACTCCCTTGCGCAGTGCTTCATCCTCGCCCAGCGCATCCACGCCGCCGGGCAGGTATCGCTCCTGCATGACGTGCTGGCGCATGGTCTCCACCAGGCGGCGCACGCTGAGATCGTGTGGGCAGTGCTCGGTGCAGGTATCACAGCCCAGGCAGCGCCAGATGCTGGCGTCGGTCGCCAGTGCGTTCTCCAGCCCGAACTGGGCCATGCGCATCATCTGGGCCGGCCGGTAGCGCATTGCGGGGACGGTGGGGCAGCCGGAGGAGCATTTCTCGCATTGGTAGCACAGGTAGACGTTCTCTCCACATTCGGCGCGGATGGCCGTCGCCAGGTCGGTGTTCAAAGTAATTGTCATATTTTTTACTCCGTCGGGCGACCACGGTGGTCGTCGTGGCAACCGCGAGGGTCGTCCTTACACTGCGGGACGCGGTAGCAATCCCGCCCCCTCGACGATGGGCCGGATCGCTGCTTCCCACTCGACCGCCATGATATGTACTCCGGCTACTCCCTCTATCTCGCGGATTTCCTGGATTTGTTCGATGCAAATCTTGATTCCCGTCTCGCGCAGTGCCTTGCGGCGGGCCTTTTTTTCCTCTTTGGGGATGCCGGTCAGCGCTGCCTTCATCCGTTCGACGTACTCGTCGCGCACGATCATGCCCGGCACCTGGTCGCGCATGTAGCGGGCCATGCCGGACGATTTGAGCGGCCCCACTCCGGCCAGGATGTAGACCTTTTCGTGCAGGCCCATGTCCACTACCTTTTTCATAAACTCGCGGAAGCGGGGGATGTCGTAGATCAACTGGGTCTGGACGAAATCGGCTCCGGCGGCGATCTTTTTAGCCAGCCGGTAGGGACGGAACTCGAATGGGTCGCCAAAGGGGTTGACCGCCGCGCCGATGAAGAAATGGGGTGCGCCCGCCTTGATCGGGTCGCCGTTTTGAAAGATGGCGTCATCCCGCATCTGCTTCATCATCTGGATCAACTGCACCGAATCCAGGTCGTGGACGTTCTTGGCGGTGGGATGGTTGCCGAAGCTCTGATGGTCGCCGGTCAGGCAGAGCAGGTTGCGTGCCCCCAGCGCATAGGCTCCCATCAGGTCGGCCTGCATTGCCAGCCGGTTCCGGTCGCGGCAGGTCATCTGGATGACCGGTTCCAATCCCGCACGCATCGCCAGCGTCCCGGCGGCGATACTGGACATGCGGGCGACGGCGGTCTGGTTATCGGTGATGTTGACCGCGTCCACGATGCCCTCGAGCAACTGTGCTTTGTTGGCGATTACCTCCGGGTCGGCTCCCTGCGGCGGCCCCAACTCACCGGTCACGGCAAAATGGCCCGCCCGCAGGATTCTTTCCAGGGTGCTGCCCGATTTATAAGTGGTTTCATCTGCTGTGGTCATAGTTCACCTCACTCCGCATCTACCAGGCGCAGGTCGTCGCGCACGATCTTGCGCGGCCCGCCATCACGGCTGGTGCTCCAATTCTTGGGTGGCTGAATCTTGAGTAACTGATCCACCTTGTCGAACTTGACCGCTCGATCCCAAATCAATTGCCAGGCGCAGGGGATTTCCGGGTCAACCTCGCACACTCCGTTCTGGGAACCGCCGCACGGCCCGTTGAGCAACTGTTTGGAGCAGCGAGCGATGGGGCAGATGCCGAAAGTCGTCCCCAGGATGCAGTCGCCGCATGCCTGACACCGCTCCTCCCACACCCCTTGTTCCTCCGGCAGCCCCAGGAAGGTGGTGTTGACGCCGGGCAGGGTGATGGAATCGGGGAACCGCTCGGTCATGGCCTGTACGCCGATGCCGCAGGCCAGGCTGAGGACGACGTCGTACTCGCCCAGCCGGTCGCCGAGTGGATCAATGTACTCCCACTCGCATTGGCGCTGCACAGTGACCTCGTCTATCTCCATCGGATGGCCGTCCAGCTTGCTCTTCATCCGCAGCTCCGAGGCCAGGATACCGACCTCTTTTTCACCGCCGGCGAAACTGACGGTGACACAGGTGCCGCATCCGGCGACCAGCACCTTTTTGGCGTCGCCCAGCAAATCCATAATCTCTGCCAGCGGCTTTTGTTCGCCAACTATCATTGTGACCTCCTTAGACGTGATACGTAATACGTGAATTATTGCTTTCTCAACGGATTTGGCCCCAGTGCCCGTACCGTCTCGACCATCTCTGTCATCATTTCGGCGAACTGTGGCCCCATCGCCGAGGAAAGGTTCACCATTCTGACCCGTTCCTTGTTCAAACCTATTTCTTCGAGCAACCCGGCGACGTATTCGACTCTCCGTTTGGCGTTGATATTACCGTCCAGGTAATGGCAGTCGCCCTCCAGTCAGCCGGCCACCATCACGCCATCTATGCCGTGCTCGAAAGCGTGGAGTATCTCTGTCACCTCCACCCGGCCCGAACAGGGCACTTCGACGATGCGCACGTTGGGCGGGTATTGGATGCGTAGCCCGCCTGCCAGGTCGGCGGCGGTGTAGGCGCAATGGCGGCAGCAGAAGGCGATAATTTTGGGTTCAAATTCTGGGTTGTTCATCAGTTTGACCTTTTATTCTGTTTTCACCAGCTCTGGCTCCAGCAGCGCCATAATCTCGGCCCCTACCTGCCTGTCGCGGTAGCGAATCAACTG
>CAYNVC010000006.1:0-18792 GCA_964400615.1 uncultured Anaerolineales bacterium
ACATTTGTACGATTGAGCAAGCAGGATGTGTTGGATGACGAGGGTGAGGAATAAGAGTCAACTTTGCATAGGTGTGTTGAAAAAAGGGGCCACCGCCCAGACAAATGCATCGTGTGGAGATGTCTGAACAGTTATGAAATAGCACAAGGAGGGATGAGATGAAAGCCGAGATCGAGAGTGAGCGGGCAATCATTAGCCGGCGCACATTCCTGCGTGGGGTTGCGGGAACTGCGGGAGTGGCTGCTTTGAGTGCTTTCCTGCCGGGCTGCGGGCTATCTGGCGGCGAGTTATCACCGACGCCATCACCGTTGGCTCCCTCTGTTTTGTCTGAACCGGGAAAGCTGATTATGGGCAGCGCAGTGGATATATATACGTTGGATCCTGCGGTTGGTTTCGATTCCGCCATTGGCGGCAGCCTGATGGGGATTTACGACGCCCTTTTTCGGCACGTGGATGATCCCCCTCGAGTGATCCCGTGGTTGGCCGCGAGCTATGATGTTTCCGACGATGCCATGGAGTGGACTTTTAGATTGGTGGAAAATGCCGTCTTCCATGACGGATCTCCCGTGACCGCAGCGGCGGTCAAGTATTCCGCCGAGCGGTTGTTGCGTATTAACCAGGGGCCGGCGAGCTTGTTTGCGGGTATTGTGGGCCAGGATAGCATCCAGGTGTTAGACGATTACAATTTCAAGATCAATCTCTTGCAGCCATTTAGTGCTTTCTTGCACACATTACCGTGGTTGTTCATCGTCAACCCGGATTTGGTCGAGGCTCATGCCGATGGAGATGACGGACAGACATGGTTGACCGATCACGAAGCCGGTTCTGGCCCTTTTACCCTGGGCGAGTGGAAGCCAGGAGATTTGTACGAGTTCATAGCCGTTCCTGACTATTGGAAAGGCTGGGCGGCGGATAATCACCTGAAGGGATATGTGCGTCGGGTCATTGAGGATTCGGGAGACAGGGTGCAGGCTTTGGCGCAGGGGGAGGTTCACGTTGTGGACTGGGTGTCACCCCAAGACCAACTTACTCTCAAAGAGAGTGGTTTTGTGATTGTGGAAGAGCCGTCTTTGATCGTCTATGACATCAAGCTCAACAACAAAGAAGGGTATACGGCGGATATTCACGTCAGAAAGGCCATCTCCTATGCCTTTGATTATCAAGCTCTGTTAGAAGCGTGGAGTGGCCGCGCCGTCTTGGTAAAAGGCCCGTTACCGCCTAGCCTGGCGGAAGCGGCCACAGATCTCGTTGCCTATCGCTTTGATCTGGAAAAAGCCAAAGCTGAGCTGGCGCTGTCGGATTGGCCGGAGGGGGGCTTTGAACTGGACTATGTATACGTGACTGGGCTGGATGAGGAGCGCAAGACAGGTGAGATATTGCGTGATCAATTGGCTCTGATTGGTATAACCGTCAACATCATCCCTATGGCGTGGACTGATGTGGTCACTACTTTCAAAGACGCTAAAATGTCGCCGGCTATGTTTCCTCTTTACTCTAGCAGTGCTTATCCTGATCCAGACAATTATTTATGGTCAGGCTATCACTCTTCCCAGGTGGGGCAGTGGACAAACCCCGGTCATTATCAGAGCGGTGAGATGGACAAATTGCTGGAACGGGCGCGGGCCACAGTGGATGCAGAAGAGCGCAAGAATCTCTATCACCAGGCCCAACAATTGGCCCTCGACGATGCGGTGAACATTTTTTGCCTCTCCACGGCGGACGATCATGTCTATAGCCCGCGCGTGGAGGGTTTCGATTACTGCCCGGTGATGGGAAGTAACGAGGATTTTTATTGGCTTGGGCTAGGGAATTGAACCGGGGCGTTGGAACGATCTCGTCTGGGCCATCTGTATCCAGGAGAAACGGATTATGAGATTGACGGTTGGACAAAGATTGGCGCTGTCTTTTTCCCTCATAGCCATAGCAATGGTTTTCGTCACTGTTTTTGGCCTCTACAACCTGAGTCGGCTCAATGCCAATACGGGCGAGATCCTGTATGAGCACCGGCCTGTTCTGGATAACATAGCGGCCATAAAGAGCGGAGTGTTGTTCCACAGTTTGAAAGTGGAGCAATACGTCACTACTGGTAACAGGGCGCACCTGCGTACCGTCGGCGAGTTGCGTGATGGAGTCGAGGCGAACCTGGCAGATTTAGAGTCTCGTACCCTGGAGCCGCAAGACCAGCAACTCGTTCAGGAAATAAGAGATGCTTATAATACGTACATCTCCATGTCGGACGGGATGCGGGATTTCTATAATGACAATCCCAATGATGCGCCTGACGTTGAGGGGCGGCAGATGAGAATTGCCGCTTTGCTGGAAAATTCTCTGTTGGCCAAGTCGGATGCTTTGTACGAGGCTAAACAAATCAAAATCCAGGAACTGATTCAGGCGAACAGCAAGTTGTATACGAACTATCTCTGGATCACGGTCGCTTCGAGCCTGGTTTTAATTGTGCTGCCCATTGCATTGAGCATCTTTGTCAGTCGCTCTATCGTCGTTCCTATCCGCCAGTTAACGGCGGTGACGGAAAAGATAGCCGGTGGCGACCTGACGGTTGTGGCGCCGGTGAGGGCGGGAGATGAGATAGGTCTGTTGGCTAGCGCCTTTAACAGTACTTCTGCCCGGCTTCGGGATATGGTCGAAGGCCTGGAGCAGCGCGTGGCTGAGCGCACGCACGCCTTGCAGGCAGCAGCAGACGTTTCTCGCGCCACTACATCGGTGCTTGACCCTGACCAATTATTGCGTCACGTAGTTACCCTGGTACGTGAGCGATTTGCTCTCTACTATGTGGGTTTGTTCCTTCTCGATGAAAAGCGCGAATTTGCTGTCCTCCGCGCTGGGACAGGTGAGGCCGGGCGGGAGATGTTAGTGCAAGGGCACAGACTAAAAGTAGGCGGTGAATCCATGATTGGTCAGTGCGTAACCATGGCCGAGGCGCTCATTGCTTCGGACGTGGGCGCAGAGGCCGTCCACTTCGACAACCCGTTTTTGCCGGACACGCGCTCCGAGTTGGCTTTGCCGTTGCGTTCGCGTGGCACAGTCATTGGTGCAATGACTGTGCAGAGCGTGAAAGAGGCCGCCTTTGATGAAGAGTACATCGTTGCGCTACAAACTATGGCTGACCAGGTAGCGGTGGCTATTGACAATGCCCGTCTCTTTGCCGAGACCAAAGCCGCGTTGGATGATCTGGAAGTTACTCACCAGCGTTACCTGGGCCGGGTATGGACTGAATACTCGGCACTCAGTCCAATCAACGGCTACGAGCAGGTTGGTGCAGAGATCAGACCTTTGAGTGACGATGTGTTACCCGCAGTGCAGAGAGCGATGGCAGACCGGCGTACACTCGTAGTGAGCGGTGATGGGGACGCGGGGGAGGCAACGGATGAGCCTGCTTTGATAGTGCCTGTCGTGCTGCGTGGTCAACCGGTTGGCGTGTTGGGGTTCAAGAGAAAGGAGAAAGGTTGGCTTTGGAGCAAGGATGAAATCGCTTTAGCTGAGGCTCTTGCTGACCAGTTGGCCCTGGCAGCCGATAACCTGCGTCTGCTCGAAGAGACGCAGCGCCGCGCTGCCCGCGAGCGGTTGGCCGGTGAGATCACGGCGCGAGTGCGCGAGACCCTGGACGTGGACACCGTCTTGCAGACCGCCGTGCGCGAGATCGGCGAGAAATTGGCCCTCTCGGAACTGGTCATCCGCGTGGGGGCTGGCGCGGGTGATCGAATTGATCTAAATAGAGGAAACTAGCATGTTGCAAAGAATCCGCCGCTTCTTTATGTCCACCCTCCGCCGCCGGTTGATGCTGGCGATGTTGTTGGTCTCGCTGCCGCCGTTGATAGGAACCATGCTGTACAACGCATACCTGGTTCGGAGCAGGCTCTACGAGTACGTGCTGAACGAACAGAAACACCACGTCCACACACTGGAGCTTGGGGTGGAGCGTTTCCTCACCGACGTGCGTCGGGATGTCCTGTTTCTCAGCCAGTCGGAAGAGATCGCCACTCTGTTGGAGGCAAAATCCGGTGGTGACGAGGCAGCGTACCAGGAGGCGCGCAGCGACCTGGAACGCGAGTTCCTGGCCTTTTCCCAGGTGAAAGAAATCTATTACCAGGTGCGCTACCTGGACGCTACCGGTATGGAGATCGCCCGTGTGGATTCCGATGGTCGTAGCTCCTTCATCGTCCCACACGATCAGTTGCAGGACAAATCTGGCCGCTACTATTTCGAGGACACAATAGTTCTGCCTCAGGGGGAGGTGATGGTCTCGCCGTTGGACCTGAACGTTGAACATGGCGAGATCGAAGTTCCCTTCAAGCCCGTCATTCGCTATGCCACGCCGGTCTGGCTTGATGGGCAGGCGGTCGGGATCGTCATCGTCAACGTGTTCGCGGAGCGCTTCCTGGATGAACTGGGGGCGGAGAGGGTGGAATCGGAACTGGTCATTCTGGTGGATCAGGACGGTTACTACTTGTATCATTCCGACGACGAGCAAAAACGCTGGGGGCGTGACCTGGGCACGGGCATCACGTTGGCCCAGGACTATCCGCAAATCACCGACCGCATTTTCTTGGCCGGGAGCGAGTTGCACGAGCACAAATCCGAACTATTGGGGGATCAATTCCTGACCTATGCCACCTTTTCTCCCCCCGGCACGACCGCGTACCGCTGGGCGTTGATTGCGATCCGCCCCAGGCAGGTGGTATTTGCCTCGGCTTTGCAGTTGAGGGGGGCCATCGTGGGGGCTTCACTCGTAGCTATCTTTGTCATTGTGGGTGTGGGCAGATTGAGCAGCAATACTTTTGTGCGGGCCTCGGATATGTTGTCCGAGATGGCCGCCAATATGGGCCGGGGCGACCTGGAAACCGAAATCTCGCTTCCCTCTTATTACTGGGAAGAGATCGTCGCGCTGGCGCGGTCTTTTGACCAGGTGCGGGTGAACCTGCGCCGCATGCACGGCGATCTGGAAAGACAGGTCGCGCGGGCGGAACGGCGTGCTTTGCGGTTGCGCATCGCCGCCCAGGTCTCCCACGCGGCGGCCGGAATCCTCGACCCGCAGGAATTGTTGCCGCGCGTGGTGAATCTGGTCAGCGAACAGTTTGGCTTTTACCACGCGGGCATATTCCTGGTGGACGAGGCGGGCGAGTGGGCCGTTTTGCAGGCCGCTTCCAGTTCTGGCGGGCAACGCATGCTGGCCCGTGGGCACCGCCTGCGCGTGGGCGAGCAGGGAATCGTGGGCTACGTCACCGCGACCGGGGAACCGCGCATCGCCCTCGACGTGGGTGAGGACGCGGTGCACTTTGTCAACCCTGATCTGCCGGGCACGCGCTCGGAGATGGCGTTGCCGCTTCAGGCACGCGGGCTGGTGCTCGGCGCACTGGACGTACAATCCACGGAGAAGGAAGCCTTCACCGACGAGGACGTCCAGATTCTGCAAACCCTGGCCGACCAGGTGGCTATGGCGCTCAGCAACGCGCTCCTCTTCCAGCAGGCGCAGGAGCGGGCCGAGGCGTTGCAGCGTGCCGCCGGTGAGTACAGTTACGCGGCATGGGTCGAGATGGAGCGCTCCGGCCGCGGGTCGGGCTATCGTTACAGACGTTCCGGCGGCGCGGAGGGCCGGCAGACGGCGGTAGTGTCTCCGGCCGGGGATTTGTGGAGGCCGGAGATGGATCTGGCTATCCAGAGGGGTGAAACGGTCAAATACCCGGCCTCTGGCGATGGATCGGGCGGAGTTGCAGTGCCGATCCGGTTCCGTGACCACATCATCGGCGTGATAGATGCCCGCAAGCCAGAGGGGGCGGGCGAGTGGCTGGCGGATGACGTGGAACTGTTGGAGACCCTGGCCGACCAGGTGAGCATTGCCTTAGAGAGTGCCCGGCTCTACCAGGACACCCAACGCCGCGCCGCCCGCGAGCGATTGACCGGCGAGGTCACGTCTCGTATGCGCGAGACGCTGGATATTGAGACTGTGCTTCAGACTGCCGTGCGCGAGATTGGTGAGCGGTTGGGGTTGGGGGCCGTTGACGTACAGTTGAATCTGGGAAGTGAACAATGAGCGGTATTTCCGAGGTCACGAGCATGGAGCAGGTAAATACAGAGCAGGCAGCCGCCCCGCAGAACCATTTTTTCTCGGAGGACGTCCAATCCTGGCGCCGCCAACTGATCAACCGTACACTGCGCGTCATGGTGATCTTTGGGTTTCTGATGGCCGCCGGTGGTTCCTATTTCGGCTACATCAGTCACACCCTGTGGGCCATCTTTGCTTACTTTGGGGTCTACTTTGTCATCGTGCTCCTGGCGGCGTGGCGACGAGCGCCCTATTGGTTGCAGGCCGTTGTCCTCGCGGCCTCGTTGTACACCATAGCGTTGGTCACTTTTCTCATGCGCGGTGTGGGGGATAGCAGCCGGCTCTATCTCTTGATCATGATCTTTGTCGCCGGGATTTTTGGGGGTTGGCGGGAGAGCGTCGTGGCTCTCATCGTCTCCAGCGCGACGATGGTCGTCCTGGGGTGGGCGTTTGCCTCCGGACACATTGTGCATTACCAGGACGTAGTCTCCACCGACGCCGCGACCTGGGTCTCGCTCACCGTGGACTTGCTGAGCATGGGCATCTTTTTGATGTTGGTGCTCAATTACTTTATGCTTCGTTTTGCCGCCGTATTGACCCAGCGGCGCAAGTTGACCTGGGAATTGGAGCAGCAACAGACCACCCTGGAGGAGCAGGTGGCAGAGCGAGCGGCCGACCTGGCGCGGCGGAGCGCACAGTTGGAGGCGGCCGCCCACGTGGCGCGGGAAGCGGCCGAAATTCGGGACGTGGAACAATTGTTGGACATGGTGGTACACCTCATCTCGGCCCGCTTTGGATTTTACCACACCGGTATTTTCTTGCTGGACGAGGCCGGCGAGTACGCCGTGTTGCGTGCTGTCTCGTCGGAGGGTGGGCGGCGCATGTTGGAGCGCGGGCATCGCTTGCGAGTGGGCGAAACCGGCATCGTCGGTTACGTCACCGGGCAAGGCGAGCCGCGCGTCGCGCTGGACGTGGGTGAGGATGCGGTCTTTTTCGATAACCCCGACCTGCCCGACACCCGCTCCGAGATGGCGCTGCCCCTGCGGGTGCGTGGCAAAATCATCGGCGCGTTGGACGTGCAGAGTGTGGAGGCGGGCGAGTTTACCCAGGAGGACGTGATCGTGTTGCAGACCCTGGCTGACCAGGTAGCGGTGGCTATCGAGAACGCCCGCTTGCTCACCGCAAGTCAGACGGCCCTGGAGGCAATGCAGCGTGCCTACGGCGAAGTGAGCCGGGGAGCCTGGCAAGAGCTGCTCCGCGCCAGACGCGGACTAAAAGCACGCTACGACCCCCAGGGAATTATGCCGCCCGACGACAGCTGGCGCGAGGAAATGAAACTCGCTTTCAGAGAGGGAAGACCCGTCTTTGATGCGGACGGGCGACTGGTCGCCGTGCCAATCAAAGTGCGCGATCAGGTCATCGGCATACTCGACGCGCACAAGCCTGCGGGTGAAGAGGACTGGTCGCCGGGGCAGATCGAACTGCTGGAAACGCTGTCCGACCAACTGGGCGCGGCGTTGGAGAGCGCCCGGCTCTATCAGGACACACAGCTCCGCGCTGCTCGTGAGCGATTGGCCGGCCGGGTCGCCGCTCGCGTGCGCGAGACCCTGGATGTTGACGTCGTCTTGCAGACCGCCGTGCGCGAGATCGGCGAGGCGCTGGGGTTGCACGACGTGACGATCCAGTTCGAGGATATAGGTGGAGAGAGTGGCAATGTTTCGTAAAATGATACTGACGAGCATATTCGTGGCGGGAGTGTTGGGCCTGGGTGGTTGCCGGCCCACCGCAGGGAGCACCCCGGTAGGGGACGTAAACCCTGTCGAGACGCTGCCTCCGGACCAGGTGTTGGTGCTGGGGGATGTCTCCGGCGACCCGGCCTGGACTATAGGGCATTTTCAGCCCCTGGCAGACTACCTGGCGGCGCAGTTGGCCGATTTTGGTATCCAGCAGGGGCGGGTCGTCGTCACATCCGACCTGGAGACGATGATGGATTATCTGGAGAGCGGGCAGGTTGACCTGTACTTTGACAGCCCCTACCCGGCGCTGACGGTCTACAAAGAGATCGGCGCTCACCCGCTGGCGCGGCGCTGGAAGAGTGGCGTGGCCGAATATTATTCCATGATCGTCGTTGCCCAGGATAGCGGCATTACTGACCTGGATGGTCTGCTGGGACAGATGCTCGCCTGTGACCACCCGGCCTCCACCTCCGGGTATCTGTTGCCCAAATCCTATCTGGTGGCGAACGGCTACCTGGTCAACGAGAAGGACGGCGTAAACGCTGCCGTCGCCGCCGACGAGATCGGCTACGTCTTTGCCTACGGCGAGGAGAATCAACTGACGTGGCTGTTGCGCGGCCAGGTCGCTGGCGCTGCTTTTTCCAACGGCGACTATGATCGCTTCGAGGATGAGCATCGTGACCAACTCGTCGTTCTGGCTCAGACCCCTTCGGTTCCGCGTAACATTGCGCTGGCCCGGCCGGGAATGGACGCGGCGTTGCAATCCCGGCTCACCGAATTGTTGTTGGGCCTGTCCCAGACGCCGGAAGGGGCCGAGATATTGGAGACGTTCGAGTACACCAGCCGCTTCGATGCTCTGCCCAATGGCCCGGAAGGCACGATGGAAGCGCTAGAGGAACTGTTTGCACCGGTGCAGTAGCACAGTCACGGAGAAACTGCTATGAAACGCAGGCGATTCAAGATTGCCGTCGTAGGCCCGCTGATAATTGTATTGCTCATCCTGTTCTCCCTGGGCACGTTTGCGGTTATGGGTATCAAGATTGGGAGCAACTCTTCGCGCCAGAGGATGATAGAGAGTAATCGGACGATGCTCGCCATATCATCTCGCCTGGTGTTCAATCCCCTCTACGAGTTGGACGTGTGGACTTTGAACAATGTGTTGACCGAACTCGTCGGAAACGCGAACATCGTCCGCGCCGTGGTGCGAGATGCTGATGGACAAATTGTCTCCGAGAGCACGGTGGAAGGGTGGCCGCAGGACAAGTTTGGTGATTTGGAACGGGACGTTGCGGCCCGGTCGCTCGTGCAGCACGGGATCGTCCAACGGGAGATCGAGGATTATTTGGTGCTGTGTGGCCCCATCGCCGTTGGCGCGGAGCAGATTGGAACACTAGAGATCGTCTACGACCTCTCGTTCTGGGTGGCCTCGCTCATGCCCATGATAGTGGTGATGACACTCGTGACGTTCCTGCTCCTGGTGTTCAGTTTGACGGTGGTTGGCGTGATCGCCCGCAAAGTTAAAGAGAGCCTGGGCGGGCTTGTCGTTGTTGCTGAAGAGATTGGACGTGGCAACCTGGATATCTCCGTCCCGGTTCGTGGTTCGGAAGAGACCGCGACGTTGGGTGCGGCCCTGGAGCATATGAGAGTCGAGCTGCGGAGGCTCTACGTGGGTCTGGAGCATCAGGTTGCCGACCTGGAACTGCGGGCGAGTTATTTGGAGACCACTGCCAGGGTGGCCCGAGACGCGGCCTCGGTGCTGGATTTGCAGGACTTGCTCTCCCGGGTCGTGGCGTCGGTCAGCGAACAATTGGGTTTCTACCACAGCGGTATATTCCTGTTGGCCCAGGATGGCGAGTGGGTAGTCTTGCAGGCTGCTTCCAGCGAAGGTGGGCAGCGTATGTTGGAACGTGATCACCGCTTGCGAGTTGAGGGTGATAACCTGGTGTCCCGGGTCATTAGATCGGGCCAACCTGCCGTGGCGTTGGACGTGGGCGACGCCGCCGTATCTTTCCACAATCCCGACCTGCCGGAAACTCGTTCCCAGGTTGCGCTGCCGCTTTTGGCGCGGGGAGAAATCATTGGTGCACTGGACGTGCAGAGTGTGGAAGCGGAGGCGTTCAGCGATGAGCAGGTCGCGGTGTTACAGACGCTGGCCGACCAGGTGGCGACTGCTATCAGCAATGCCCGACTCTTTCAGCAGGTGCAAGAGAATTTGGAGGCGGAACGTCGAGCTTATGGAGAGTTGGGCCGTGAGGTGTGGGCCAGATTCGTGCGCTCCCGCGCTTACCTGGGCTACCGTTACGACGAAAATGGGGTCGTTCCGCTCACATCCCGGGTGGAACCAGATGGAAAAGATGAGGCCCAATTGCCGGAGGTATCTCTCCCGCTCGAGATGCGTGGCCGGGTGATTGCCACTCTCAAGGCACACAAGCCAGACTCTGGCGGTGACTGGACACCGGAAGAGAGAACTTTGTTAGAGACGTTGGTCGCCCAGGTGAGCGTGGCGTTGGAGAGCGCCCGGCTTTACCAGGACACGCAGATCCGCGCTGCTCGTGAGCAGATGATCGGTGAGGTTACGGCGCAGGTGCGTGAGACGTTGGACGTGGAGACCGTGCTCAAGACCGCCGTGCGCGAGGTGCGCCAGGCTCTGAACTTGCCCCAAGTCGTGATCCGGCTGGCATCCCGGCCCGGCGAGGAAGATGAAAGCAGAGCGTCAACCGTGGGCATCGAACCCGTGAACCGGAGACAGCTATGACCGGAAAAGATCGAGAGACTAATTCAGCCCTCCACCATTCGGAGGAGGTACTCGGAGGCGGGCAGTTTGTGCTCATCTCTGTAGAGGATCATTCCCGCTTTACCAGGCGCATGATACTCATTGGGCTTGTTGCAACTGTCGTCTCTATCCTCTTTTACATACCGCTCTACGTTCAGGTAGGCATCTGGCAGCTTTGGGGCATCTGGGCAGGTCTCGTGCTCGGTGCCATCTGCCTGGTGGTTGCGTACCGCCTCGTCCCGCGTGGAGATTTCGATCTCGTTGGGTATTGGGTGCTGGGGGCGTTGCTGATCATTTACGTCATCGGCGAGTTGATGTGGTCTGGTGCAGCCGTTTTTCAGACCATCGTCGTCTTCTCGCTGCTGATTCTGGCGGGCGGGGTCATTCGTCCCCGGAAAAAATACATCTGGCTGATCGTGGCACTCTTGTACCCGGTCTATGTCGTGCTGATCAATCACTTTGAGCCGCTGCCTCGTTATCCCATCCTGTCCGTTGCGCCGGCCGCGCAGTACGTAGCCGTGCCGTTGTTGCTGCTGGTTTTAATTCAGCTCATTCGCGCTTTTCACATTGGAACCATCCGCACCCGGTTGCTCATAGGGTTCGTGATGCTGACTTTTCTTTCGGCGCTGTTCGTTGGATCTGTGGCGACCGTCGTCGGTTTCCGTGCCGGGAAGAAACAGGTGATTGCCCAACTGAATACGGTAGCCGACTTTAAGAGCGTCGAGATCGAGTCCTGGGTGGGTGACATGCAGAGCGTGTTGGCCGGCATATTGCCCGGCCAGGAGGCGTTGCAATTGGTGGACACGTTGTTGTCTGCGGAACCGCAAACGTCGGATTACAAGTCCGCTCACGATAGATTGTTGTCCCGTCTCCAGCAGACTATAGGACTTGCTGGCTCTTTCGAGCAGATTTTTATGGCGGACCGCCAGGGGCGCGTGTTCCTCTCCACCGATCCCACGCTGGTGGGTGAGATTATCTCGGACGAAACCTACTTCCAGCGTGGTCTGGCGGGGCCTTATGTGCGTCCCCCTCTGCGCTCTTCGTTGGGAGAAGAAGCGCTGATCGTCACCCGCCCGCTATACGATCAACATGGCAAAGTGATAGGAGTCCTGGCTGGCGTGGCTAAAATGGATGTCTTGGACGGCATCATGTTGGAGCAAATTGGCCTGAGTGGGACGAGAGAGACATATCTGGTCGGTCGCAACTATGTCATGTTGACCCCTTCCCGCTTTGCCGAGTTCTTTGGAAAAGACCTCATCCACGTTCGCTCCCAGGGGGCCAGGGAAGCGATAGAGGGGCACGATCCCGGTTCCGGGCTGTACAAGGGATACCGTTCTGTTCACGTCGTCGGCGTCTTTCGCTGGCTGCCGGATCTCCAGGCGGCGTTGCTGGTCGAGCAGGATCATGTGGAGGCTTTTACCCCCATATACATAATGCTGGGCATTGACGTGGGTGTGGCCTTGCTTTCGATATTGCTCGCCGTGGTTGCTTCGCTGCTCATCACCCGCAGCATTGCCACTCCCCTGGCTGACCTGTCCGATGTAGCTGCGCAGGTTGCCGCTGGCGACCTCTCGCAGCGGGCTGATGTGGTGCGGTACGACGAGATCGGCGCTCTGGCGCACGCCTTTAACAGTATGACGGCCCAACTGCGCGATGTCATTGACGGGTTGGAGCAGCGTGTGGCCGAGCGGACGCACGAGTTGGAGCTGCGGGCAGCTTATCAGGACGCCTCTGCCGAGATAGGCCAGGCTGCTTCCTCCATCCTGGACGCGGAGCAATTGATCCGCCAGGTGGTTGACCTGATCCGTGAACGGTTCAAGTTGTACTATGTGGGCTTGTTCATGGTGGATGAATCTGGAGAGTGGGCCGTACTCCACGCCGGAACCGGCGAGGCCGGGAGGGCGATGGTGGCTCGCGGCCACCGCCTCCGAGTTGGGCAGGGGATGATCGGTTGGAGTATCGCCAACGCGCAGGCCCGGGTTGCGTTGGAAGCGGAGGCGGACACCGTGCGCCGTGTCACGACCGAGCTGCCGGACACCCGCGCGGAAGCGGCACTGCCTCTTCGTTCGCGCGGTCGAGTCATCGGCGCGTTGACCGTCCAGAGTGACCAGCCCGGCACATTTGACGAGGCCGCCGTCGCCGTGTTGCAGGTGATGGCGGACCAGGTGGCGGTGGCGTTGGACAACGCTCGCCTGTTTACCGAGAGTCAGGCAGCCCTGAACGCGGCTCGTGCTGCTTACGGCGAAGTGAGCCGTGAGAGCTGGGGCAAGCTGCTCGCCACACAACCCGATCTGGTTTACCGGGGCGATGCGCGGGGCGTCACCAAAGCCGTGGACGTGTGGCGACCGGAGATGGAACAAGCCCTGCGATCTGGTGAAACCGTCTACTCTTCAGACCCGGAAGCTAACGCCAACGCCCTGGCCGTGCCCATCAAAGTGCGTGGCAGCGTCATTGGCGTGTTGGATACGTATAAACCCGTTTCCGCCGGCGACTGGACGCCCGATCAAGTCACCCTCCTGGAGACGTTGGTGGATCAGCTGGGAGTGGCCCTGGAAAGTGCGCGTCTCTACGAAGAAGCGCAGCGCCGTGCAGCCCGTGAGCGGCTGACCAGCGAGATCACCGACAGAATGCGCCGCGCCCCCGATGTGGAGGGCATTGTCCAGGCGGCGGTGGACGAATTGTTTGCCGTGCTGGGAACCTCACGCGCCTTTGTGCGCCTCGAGGTCCCCGCATCGGCGCAAGACGCGGAGACGAGATGACGCGCGTCACGCAACACGCAGTACGCAACACGCAATTATGTTTCACCTCGAGGCGTAAACGATGAAAGTTATCGCCATCAGTAATCAAAAGGGTGGAGTAGCCAAAACCACCACTTGCCTCTCGCTGGGAGCATGCCTTTCCGAGATGGGGCAGATAGTCCTGCTCGTTGACCTGGATCCACAGGCCAACCTCACGCTCTCGGTGGGGTTGAAACCGCAGGATATACGGCGCACGGTTGGCGACGCCTTGTTGGGGAATACTTCGCTCATCGGCGTCAGCCGTGAAAGCCCCGTATACGGCCTGGACATTGTCCCCGCCAACCAGGGGTTGGTGATTCTCGACCGCGTCCTCTACGGACGGCCTGGGTACCAGTATCGCTTAAAGAATGGGCTGGATAGTATGGATGAGGGGTTTTACGACTTTGTGCTGATTGATTGTCCCCCTTCTCTCGGCACTCTGACCCTCAATGCATTGACGGCGGCGGATTTGCTCGTCATTCCCATCCAGACCGAGTACTATGCTGCCCATACACTGCTTCACTTTGTCAAATTGGTGCAGCGGGTACGGGAAAAAACCAACCCCCGGCTAGAGTACCGCGTGTTAGTGACGATGTACGACCGGCGCAACAAAATCTACCGGATTATACTCGAGCAGATGCAGCGTGGTTTGAGCAACGTGCTCTTTAATACGATCATCGAGGTGGATACCAAGCTGCGGGAAAGCCCGGTATTTGGACAACCGATCACGCTTTACGCCCCCAAGACCCGTGGGGCACGACAATATCGCGCCCTGGCTAAGGAACTGATGGAGCATGACTGAACAGAATCTCCAAGATCATCTCGGCCAACTGTTTTCTGATATACCCTCTCATCCGGAGGAAGCAGAGACGCAGGCGGAACCGCAAGTGGAGCGCCTTTCACCGGAGGACGCGATTATCTTTGGCCTCCTGGGGGACGAACCTGTTCCCATTCCTGCCGCTGCCGAACACGTGATGGCGGAGGCTCCCTTGCCGGTTCCACCTGGCCCAGAAGGGGCCGGTGAGCAAGAAACCCTGCCGGCGAGCGCCCCTGCTGGTGAGAGCGCACCGGGGGAGCGACGCGCCAGAATTTTACGCGCCTTGCTGTACGGAGTGATCTTTCTCGGCGTGGCGCCGCCGATCATTTTGCTGGTCAACCTTGCCTGGCAGAAGCAGACGAATGTGCCGGGGCTTTCTGTATGCCTTGCTTTTTACACGCTGGCCGTCGCAGTCACCTTTGTGCAGTGGCTGTTCAATTCCTCCCTGACCAAAACTCTCCGCGAGACGGAGGGGGAGCGCGACGAGGCGCTCAGCTCCCGTGCGCCCCTCGAGGGGCGGGTGCACACCCTGGCTGCCGCCAATGCCTCGTTGCAGCGAAGCGAGTTCCAATTCCAGGCCGTTCTCCAAATTGCCACCGACGTTACCACGGTGTTGGATCAGGAACAATTGTTGCACCGGGTGGTGAACGTGATCCGTGACCGTTTTGACCTCTACCACGTTAGCCTCTTCCTGCTCGACGAGTCGAGCGAGTGGGCAGTGCTGCGGGCCGGCACGGGAGAGGCGGGTGGACAGATGTTGGCGCAAGGTTACAGGCTTGGAGTGGACGATGCTTCACTGGTCGGGCGGTGCATAATTGACACGCAGGCCCGTATTGCTCTGGACGCTGCCGGACAGGCCCAACTGCTCTACGGGGATGACCCGAATCAGCCTGATGAAAATGGTGTACATCCTGTCCGTAAAGTGGACGTGGTCGAGCCTAACTCTTTGCTGCCGAAAACACGTTCAGAGATGGTACTGCCGCTGTCGCTTGGCGACCGCGTGATCGGCGCGTTGGCCCTTCATAGCGCCAGGCTGGATGCACTATCTGAGCCGGATATTCCCATATTCCAGATGTTGGCCGACCAGGTGACGGTGGCTATCGAAAATGCACAGGCGTTTACCGAGATGCGGGCCAGTGTGGACGAGTTGGAGCGGAGCCTGGCACACAAGCAGCAGGCGCGGCTGGCGCCCGTTCGCTCCATCCCGCTGTACGAACGCACACGCGCCGGCACGCAATCGCCCGATGGCCCCCTGTCCTCCGACGCCGAATTGGCGATAGCGCAACGGAAACTGATCGTGCGCTCTGGCGCAGACGATGGAGAAAAGCCGCCGGTCTTGGTGGCGCCCATCGCGCTGCGCGACGAGATTATTGGCGCTTTGGGGCTGCAAGACGTGGAAGGTGATCGTCGCTGGACCGACGACGAAATCGCGCTCATCGAGGCCGTGGCGGACCAGATGGCATTGGCTATCGAGAACGCCCGCCTGATAGAAGACACCAGACGTCGCGCGGAACGGGAGCGCTTGTTGGCCGAAATATCCGCCCGAGTGCGTGCATCAACAGACGTGGACACCATTTTGCGTACCGCAGTCCTGGAACTTGGGCGGGCGCTGCGGGCCTCGGACGGGTTGATTCACCTGGGGACGGGAAACGAAGCCGACGCCGGCGGGCCGCAGGCGTATAATTGACGAGCGGAATGGTATGAGTGGGAAAACGATTGTCGTCACCGGCATATCTGGTTACGTGGGACGGGTGCTCTGGCCCTACCTGGCGCAGGACGCCGGGATCGAGCGCGTGATCGGTATTGACAACCGCCCGTTCGAGGGCCAGGTGGACGGGAGCAAGTTGACTTTGCGCCGGTTCGATATCAGAGACCCGCAAATCGAGGACGCGCTGACCGGCGCCGACGTATTGGTTCATTTGGCCTTTGTGCTGATGCGCTCACCTGGGGCCGACGAGCGCGAGATTGACGCGATCAACGTCGAAGGGGCGCGGAACGTCTTTCAGACTGCCGTCCGGCAGGGGATACGCAAATTGATCTTTACCAGCAGCGTGGTGGCCTATGGGTTGCACCCCGATAACCCCATCCCGTTGACGGAGGACGCGCCGCTGCGCCCCAACGCGGGCCTGTATTACAGCCGCGCCAAAGCGGCGGTCGAGCATTACCTGGGCGAACTGGAGGCCGGGCATCCAGAGACAATCGTCACCAGGCTGCGCCCCTGCACTGTGGCAGGCCCGCAGGCCGACCCGGCCCAGATGGCTTCGTTGGTCAGCAGCACCATCCCGACGATATGGGGAGCCGATCCGCATTACCAATTGCTCCACGAGGATGACCTGGCCCGTGCGTTGCACCTGGTGATCCGGAAGAATGCTCCGGGAATCTATAACGTGACCGGTGACGAACCCCGGACACTGAGCCAATTGGTGCGCTCGCGGGGTGGGCGGACGATTTCCTTGCCTTACGCCCTGGTGCGTGGTCTGATGTGGTTGACGTGGAGGACTGGCGCTTCCGTCTTTGCGCCAGAGTGGGCGGACTTGAGTCGTTATTCGCTGGTAGCCAGCAACGACAGGCTAAAGGGGCTGGGCTGGATGCCGAAATACAATACGGCGGATACGTTTGCGGCTCTCCTGGCTGCCGTTGGTAAATCGTGATGACACTTACTCTCTGACGCAAGGGGTTAGTGATGATAGAACGCATTTCTTTCTGGTTAGCGCCATCTACAGATGACCCCGATCTGGCGCGGCGGCAGTATTTGCTGAACGTCGTCCTGTTGGGCCTGTCCAGCACCGCTTTCCTGTTCGGTCTGGCGATGGCCGTCATGTGGGCGCTTGGCAAAGCTCCCGCTGTGGGGGCACTCTCCGGTTTTGGCGTGCAGCCCTTTTACCTGCTGGCCTATTGGTTGAGCCGGCGCGGCCGGGTGCGGTTGGCGAGCTATCTCCCCGTCATCATCCTGTTCCTGGTTATGGTGGGAGGGGGATACCAGCTTGGCGTTGGTCACGTGACGCTCGTCGGCTACGCTATGGCCGTGGTGGCGGCCGGTATTCTGATCGGTCCCGGCGTTGCCCTGGTTTTCACCATGCTCAGCGTGATCGCCTACATGGTGACTGGCTTGTTGCAAATGGCCGGGATGGTGCCCGGTGCTCTCGCTGCCGAGGCGACGGTGGTCGCCGACAGTGTGGGGTTGGGATTGGGGTTGGTCGTAGTGGTGATCCTCGATTGGCTCTCTACCCGCCAGATGGACGAGGCGCTGCACCGCGAGCAAGAATTGAGCGCCGAATTACGGGCCGAACGCGCGGAATTGGAGCGCCGTGTGGCGGAGCGCACACGCGACCTGGAGCGCCGCGCCGTGCAGCTAGAGACGGCGGCCAGGGTGTCTCGGGAGGCGGCGGCAATTCGAGACGTGGAACAATTACTGGTAGAGACGGTGCACCTCATCTCGGAAAGCTTTGGTTTCTATCACGCCGGCATATTTTTGCTGGACGAGATGGGAGAGTACGCGGTCTTGAGGGCCGCTTCGTCGGAGGGTGGACGGCACATGTTGGAGCGCGGACACAAATTAAAAGTTGGCGAGGTGGGTATCGTGGGGCACGTATCCCAAACCGGTGAACCGCGCATTGCGCTGGACGTGGGCGCGGATGCCGTCTTCTTCAACAATCCAGATCTGCCCGACACCCGCTCCGAAATCGGGTTGCCGCTCCGGATGCGCCAGCGGGTGATCGGAGTGCTGGACGTTCAATCCACGGAAGAAGCGGCCTTTTCCGTCGAGGACGTGGCGGTTTTGCAGACACTCGCCGAACAGGTGGCGTTGGCTATTGATAACGCTCGTCTGCTGGAAGAGAGCAATCGTGCGCTGCACGAACTAGAGATATTCTATGGGCGGCAGGTGCGCGAGGTCTGGCAGGGCCGGGTGGATGCCTACCGCTACACCGGCGGTGGCGTGGAACCCGTCCCGGACGTCGCGCACGTCTCCTCCTTCGTGCACGAGGACGACGAGCGTCAATTGACTGCCTCTATTCGCCTGCGTGGGCAGACACTCGGCGCCATCGCATTGCGGCCAGCCCCGGAGAGGGAGGCGTGGTCTCCGGACGAGATCTCGCTGGTGGAGCAGGTAACTACCCAGGTCGCTTTGGCGTTGGAAAACGCCCGCCTGCTCGAAGAGACCATGCGGCGAGCAGAGCGGGAGCAGACTATCAGCGATATGACCTCTCGTTTCACCCGCTCGCTCGACGTGGATGGCTTGTTGCGCACCGCCGTGCGCGAGCTGGGGCGGGTGCTCAAGATAGATGACGTGTCCATTCACGTGGGGACGCCAGAGATGCCACCTTCGTCTGAAGAGTTGGAGGAAGAGATATGAGTCGAGTCCCAACGTCTATTCTCTCCGAGCGCGTCACGAGTGTCCGCGCCCGGCTCGTGGGGAGCATGATGATCGTCCTGGTTGCTCTGGGCCTGGCCGTGATCCTGTACGCCGTGGTTCTTGCTCGCCTGGATAAATTGGTGCTGGTTCTGATGGCCGGTCAGCCGCCCGCCGTTCAGGCCGAGGTGGAATCGGTCCGCCACGCGATGCGGTTGGTCCCGGCTGTGTGGCTCTCTATCGTCGTCGTCGTGCTCATGGGCGCTACACTCATCAA
>CAYNVC010000006.1:18802-21502 GCA_964400615.1 uncultured Anaerolineales bacterium
AGAGGTATGGTCCAACCCGTGGAGAAACTGACCGAGGCTGCGTCCCGCCTGGCAGCCGGACACCTGGACGAGCGGATACATGTGGGATGGACGGACGAGTTTGGCCGCCTGGGAGACGCATTTAACCAGATGGCCGACCGGCTACAGATCACCTACACTGAACTGGAGCAGCGTGTGGCAGAGCGGACGCGCAATTTGGAGCGCCGCTCAATGCAGCTCCAGGTCGCGGCCGAGGTGGCCCGCGATGCTGCTGCTGCGCATGACCTGGACGAATTGTTGAGTGGAGCGGTCAATTTGATCCAAGACCGTTTTGAATTCTACCACGTAGGCATTTTCCTGGTGGACGATCAGGGCGAATATGCTATCCTGCGGGCAGCCGCAGGCGAGGCCGGGGATCGCATGCTGGAGCAAGGATACCGCTTAAAAGTTGGCGAGGTGGGCATTGTGGGGTACGTGACTGCGCTTGGCCTTTCGCGCATTGCCCTGGACGTGGGCGACGACGCGGTATACTTTGATAACCCATTCTTGCCCGAAACCCGTTCGGAGATGGCGTTGCCCTTGCGGGCGGGCGGCGAGATCATCGGAGCGCTGGACGTACGGAGCCGGGAGCCGCAGGCGTTTGACGAGCAGAACGCGGCTATCCTGCAGGCGCTGGCCGACCAGTTGACCGTCGCAATCCAGAACGCTCGTCTGCTCCAGGATATGCAACGAACCGTGCGAGAGCTTGAGGTGGCCTCTGCAAGCTATACCCGGAAAATGTGGCGGGCAGGGGAATCGCGCGGCTACCGTTACCGGGGTCTGGGCGTCGAGACTGTTTCGGCGCAGCCTCCGGAGGTGCTGCGGGCGTGGCGCGAGGGTCGAGTAATAGTTTCCGAAAGTGATGACGGTGGAGAGAATGCCGTCAATGCGTTGGCCGTGCCGGTCAAACTGCGGGACCAGGTGATGGGTGTGCTCGACTTTCGCTTTAGAGGCGAACCGGTTTCTCCCGAGACAATCTCCCTGGTCGAAGAAATAGCGAACCGCCTGGCCTTGTCCCTGGAAAGCGCCCGTCTCTTTGAGGAGACCCAGTCCCGCGCCAGGCGTGAGCGCACCATCCGCCAGATCACCGAGCAGATGCGCCGCGCCGTGGACGTCGAGACCATTTTGCAGACCACCATCACCCGGCTGGGTGAGGCGGTTGGTGCTCCGCGAGTCTACGTCCGTCTGGGTAGCGATTTGGAACTCTTACCCGAGACAAACCGAGACGTTACTGAGCCATTATTGCCCTGAAATCGTAACTGCACCCTGAGCACTTGGGACTTGGAGCAGCACTAGAAATCGGTAGGAGTTGAAAGAATGGCATACGAAATCAATATGGACGACGATGGGATTTTGCACATGGCCTTTATCGGCGATATGGACAGGCAAAGTTTGGAGGCCTTTGGCGCGGAATTTGAACCCTTCCTGGAATCGGCTACAGAAGCCAAGCCGTTGCGCATTTTTGTAAACGGCAGACGGTCGGGCAAATACACATCAGGAGCGCGCAAAATTTTCGTCGAGATGTACAAATCTCCCAAGATAGGCGCTGTGGCTCTCGTGGGTGCCCCGCGCTACAGCCGGGTACTGGTCGGCTTTGTTGCCAAGGCCACCGGGCGTGACATCATCCACCTTTTCGATTCGGATGAGGAGGCATTGGCCTGGCTGAGAGGTCAAAATCTATCCTCGTCCTGAAACCTGTGTCCTTGGAGTTGACTATGGGCGAACTATCGTTTGCGGAATATAGAGAGGCGGTCGAGAGACAGTCGCGGGCTTTGCTGGACGTGATTCAGTCCGTGGCCGTGGGAGACCTGAATGTGCAGGTCGAGATACCAGAAGGGATCGAGGTGCTCTCCGAGTTGGCCGTTGGCGTGGAAATGATGATTGATGACTTTCGCGACATTCTGGTCGGGCAGGAGCATGCCCGATCTGCACTGGAAGCCGCTCTGGCCGAGACCGAGATGCTCTATGCCGGCAGCGAACAAGTCGTCCGCGCCACGACGCTCGACCAGGTCCTCGACGCCCTGGTCCATTCGACCGTCATGCGGAAACTGGCTCGGAGCAGCATATTGCTCTTTAACCGCCCCTGGGGTGACGAGCGCCCCGAATCCATGTCCGTCGTGGCTGCCTGGGAGCGCAGTGGCGAGGAGCCACGTGCGCCGCTGGGCACTCGTTACGAGTTGGAATTTTTCCCCGCCGTCAACCTGTTCAGCCGCTCCGAACCGCGCATCGTTCGAGACATTGCCACCGACGAGAGACTGGACGAGAATACCCGCGCACTGTTTTTGCAAGGCCTGGGCATACAGAGCCTGGTGATTATTCCGTTGGTCGCGGGCGAGCGCTGGTTTGGCATTCTCGCCGTCCAGAACGAAGACGTGTTGGACGTGAGCGAGGCCGAGATCCGCCAGATCACCAGCCTGGTTGCTCAGGCCGCCGCCGTGATCCAGAGCTTGAAATTGTTCCAAGAAACCGATGCTCGCGCTCGCCGCGAGCATGCCCTGCGACAGATCACCACCCGCGTGCGCGGCTTTACCGACCCTGACACTATCGCCCGTTCCGCCGTGCGTGAGGTGGGCGCTGCCCTGGGCCGGCCTGCCTTTATTCGCCTGGGAAGCGCGGCCGAGTTGGCTCACCCACCCCTGGAACAGCCGGGTGATGGTGGGCAGATGACCTCGCAGGAAGGAG
>CAYNVC010000007.1:0-19791 GCA_964400615.1 uncultured Anaerolineales bacterium
ATTGGGGAACTGGGGAGTTGGGGGGTTGGGAAATTGGGAAATTGGGGAGTTGGGGTTTGTCCGCTCGTCCACTTGCTCATCCCCGCCAACGCCGCCACGGCCCGTTCGCCGGTGGCAAAATTGGGGACGCCGTGCTCCTGCAAGTAGGCGACCGATTCGGCCACGATCTGGCGGGGCAGGAAAGCGGCCAGGATGGGCGTCTCGCACTGCGCCGCCGCGTCACAGACCCCCCGCGCCAGCGCCAGCGAATCGAGGTACGGCGTGGCGATGTTCAGGGCCAGGATGGCGTCGTACTCGCCCGCCAGGGACAGCAGCGTGCGCCGGTACCCCTCCTCCGTTCCCTCCACGGTCAGGTCAATCGGGTTTTTGAACGCGCACTGCGGGGGCAGGAACCCGGCCAGTTTCTCCTTCGTCGCCGGGGCCGGTTCGGCCACGTCCAGGCCGATCTCCTCGGCCCGGTCGGCGGCCAGGACGCCGGGGCCACCGGAGTTGGTGACGATGGCGATCCGGCTCCCGGTCAGGCGGGGCGTGTGGACGAAGGCTTTACACAGGTCGAACATCTCTTCGACGGTGGAGACGCGGATCGCGCCACACTGGCGCAACATCGCGTCGTAGACCGCGTCGGCGCCGGCCAGCGAGCCGGTGTGGGAGAGCGTCGCCCGGCGACCGGACTGGGTGCGCCCGGCCTTGATGACGACGACAGGTTTGTGGGCCGTACACTCGCGCACCGCGTCCATAAACTCCCGCCCGCCGGAGGCGCTTTCGATGTAGAGCGCCACCACCCGCGTCTCGGGGTCGGAGGCCAGATAACGGAGAAAATCGATCTCGTTCAAGTCGGCCCCGTTGCCATAGCTGACGAACTTGGATATGCCCAGCCCAAACTCTTTGGCCCAGGCCATCACCATGCCGCCAATCGCGCCGCTCTGGGCGACGACGGCCACGCCACCGGGCGGCGGCGTGCTCTCCAGCGTGGGGTAGAGGTGGTGGGCGGTGTTGATGAGTCCGGCGCAATTGGGGCCGATGAACCGCACACCGTACTGCCCGGCTGCCTCTTTGATCGCTTCCTCACCGGCGTGGTTGCCGACCTCGGAGAATCCGGCGGTGATGATAGCCGCAGCCTGCGCCCCGGCCCGCCCGCAATCCTCCAACACAGCCGGGACGGTCTGCGGCGGCGAGACGATGATCGCCAGATCGACCGGCTGCTCGATTTGGGACACGCTGCTGTAGCCCGGCACGTCGAACGCGCCCCGCGCTTTGGGGTTGACGGCGAATATGCGCTCGTAGCCGCCCGCCAGCATCTTGCGGATCAACTCAAAGCCGATTTTGCCCTCGGAGGTGGAGCCAACGACGGCGACGCCGCGTGGGGAGAACAAGTTTTGTAAGCTCATAGGTGCTCCGTGAAAAGTGATTGTCAAACGTGATACTCGACCCCCGCCTGGAACGCGAGGAGATTGCGCTCGATGCCCCGCCGCCAGCGCGTCTCCACCACCTGCGCCACCTGGGACGGTTCCAATATGTCTCCCAATCCGGTACAGCCCAGTGCAGCCCCCAGCACATAGATATTCGCTGGCACAGGGGAGCCTTCGTAAAGCGGCAAGTCGGCCGGGTCGAGGTAGTGCATCTTGCCGCCCGCCTCCTGTACCTTGTCACGCACCGTCTCCAGGGTGGGGTATTCGGCCTTGCCCAGCATCACCGCCGCCGGCGGCCAGACGTGGTCGTAGAGCAAGAACTCGCCGCCAGGCTCGAGGAAGCGGATTCCCTTGAGCGATTCCGAACGCTCCATCGCTATCACCAGGGCGGCCCCACCCTCCAGGATGTTTGGCCCGCTGCCCGCCCGGCCCAGCCGTAACCGCGCTTTGACCGCCCCGCCCCGTTGGGCCATGCCCTTGGTCGGGTAAAAACTGACCGGAACGTCCTGCTGGACGGCTGCGGCGGTAATGAGGTTTCCGATGGTCAGAACACCCTGCCCGCCGACGCCGACCAGGTAAATATCGTAATGTGTAATACGTAATGCGTGATTCATTTTAGCCCATCCATTCGCTATTCGCTATTCGCCATTCACCATTCGCTCTATCGCATCAAATTTGCAGACCTGGGCGCAGAGACCGCAGCCATAGCACAGATCGGGGTCAATGACGATGGATTCCTCCCCCAGGCTGATGGCCGGGCAGCCGGTGATGGTGATACACTGTTTGCACAGGGTACACCTATCCGGGATCACCCGCACCTGCCCCGCCTTTAGCCCCCGCCGCTGGGCCTGGATGGCGCACTCCTGGCGGGCCAGCACCACTTTGACCCCCGGCAGGGCCAGGCATTTTTGGAGCACCGCCGTCGAGCCTTCCAGATCGAAGGGGTCAACGATAAAGAACTGTTCCACCCCCAGCGCGGGGATCAGCTTGGCAATGTCCACCCGCTGGCTGCCGGGCGACTGGAACGTTTCGGCGGTGCCGGGGTTGACCTGCATGCCGGTCATACTCGTCCAGCCGTTATCCATGATGACCAGCGTCAGCGGGGTCTGGTGCTGCACGGCGTTGACCAGCCCGGCTATGCCGGCGTGGAAAAAGGTCGAGTCGCCGATGGTGGCGACGACGGGGGTCTGGATTCCGGCGTGGACGTACCCCTGCGCCAGACTGACGCTGGCCCCCATCGAGACCTCGTTCCAGACGGTGTTAAAGGGCGGGTTCATCCCCAGGATGGTGCAGCCGATGTCACCCGTCACCATCACCTGATCCTTTTTGAGCTTGGATTTTTTGAGCGCCTGGTTGAGCGCCATAAACGTCCCTCGATGAGGGCAACCGGCGCAGACGGTGATGGGGCGGGCGGCGGCCAGTTGCTCCGCCGCGTCGGAAACCGGGTTTTTCGGAACCAGCCCGGCTTTTGTGCCCAATGCCCCGGCGACGCCGCGCACTACCTGCTCCACGCCGTACTCGCCGGTGCGGCTGAACGTGCCATCCAGTTTGCCGACGATGCGGCCCTCGAAACCGAGCCGCTGGGCCGCGACGTATATTTCCCTTTCCAGGCGCGGTTCCAACTCTTCCAGCACCAGGATGGTGTCACAATGGCGCAACAGTGCCTGCACCTCTTCATCCGGGAAAGGATTGGTCGCCGCCACGTGCAGCGTAGAAACCTGGTCTTGATCCAAAACCCGGTTTTTCTCCAAAATCTCGAACCCCTCGGCCAGGTAAGCGGACGCGATGCCGGAAGCGACTATACCCAGCCACCTCCCCGCCTGCGAAGGGGAAGATGGAGCCAGCCGGAGCTTGTTCAGCCCCATCTCGCGGATGATGTGCCCCGCCCGCTCCAGGCGAGCGATCACGTCCAGGTGCTGGTTCGTGCAAATGACCGCACCCGCTTTGGTGTACCTGGTGATGTCCCGCTCCAGAATCACCTCCCGCTCTGCGGGGGGAAGCGGCTCCTCGATCTCGACCGGGGCGTGGGTGTTGGCGATGGCTGTCACCAGGCGGACCAGGACCGGGCTGCCGGTCTGCTCGGAGAGCTCGAAGGCGACCTGGGTCAACTCGTATGCTTCCGCCACCGACGCCGGTTCCAGCATCGGCAGATCGAACATCCCGGCGTAGAGGCGCGAGTCCTGCTCGCACATCCCGGCGCTGACCCCCGAATCGTCCGCCACATAGATCACCAGGCCGCCGTTGACTCCCGAGTAGGCGATGGAGTAAACGGCGTCGGAAGCCACGTTCAGGCCGGACATTTTCATCGTGCACAGCGCCCGCTGCCCGGCCCAGGCCGCGCCGGACGCAATCTCAAAGGCGACTTTTTCGTTGGTGCTCCACTCGACGTGCCGACCCGGCAAGTCCATCCGCAGCAGGCTGCTCAACGCGCCGGTGGAGGGGGTGCCGGGGTAGCCGGTGACGACCCTGACCCCCGCCCGCAGCGCGCCCAGCGCGAGCGCTTCGTTGCCGGTCAAAACACGGGTTGACGAATTTTTCATATTTGCTTGCTCCCAAGTACACGTGCTAGATTTTCAGATGTCAACAAGGTCGAATCTGCGCCCGGCTCCAGGAACGGGCGCACGTCACCCACAATTTGCTCCCAGGGCATGCCTTGCAATCGCCGCTGCACCTGCTCGAATTTCATAGCGGTATGTTGCCACAAATGGCAAGTTGTCGCGACGAATCACGGGGAGCGTCAGGAGGACGGCGACGTCGGCAAGAATCGAGCGCCGCCAGGCTGCGCGACGATCTCCCCCTCCCGCAACACGGGATGGCCGCGCTGGAAGGTCATCTCCGGCCAACCGAGCACGGTGCGCCCCTCGTAGAGCGTGTAGCCGGCGTGCGAGTGCTGGTTTTGGGCTGTGATCGTGAACTCGCGCGTCGGATCGAACACCACCAGGTCGGCGTCGGAGCCGGGCGCGATGGTTCCTTTCCGGGGGTAAAAGCCCAGGATGCGGGCCGGATTCTCGCTCAAGACCTGCACCAGCCGCACCACGCTGATGCGCCCCGTGTTCACGCCGCCGTCGTAGACCAGCGGCAGGAGCGTCTCTATCTGGGGTGCGCCAAAGGGCTGCTCCAAAAAATCGCCGTCCACGTCCTTGCGCTTGGGGGCGTGGTCGGTCCCCACCACCTGGATCACACCCTCGGCCAGGGCCTCCCACAACCCCGCCCGGTCATCGGCGGTGCGGATGGGCGGGCCGATCTTGGCTAACGCGCCCCGTTCCGCGATGATGTCCTTGGTCAGGGTCAGATATTGGGGGCATGTCTCGGCATAGACCGGCAGCCCGGCCTGCTGCGCGTCGCGGATGTGGCGCATGGCGCGGCGCGTGGTGTTGTGGGCAATGTAGAGCGGGCAGCCGGTCACTTCTGCCATACGGATGGCGCGAAAGACCGCCTCCTCCTCCATCGCCGCCGGGCGGGTGAGGTTGTAGAGGCTGGCGGAGGCATCCGGCCCGGTCAGGTACTTGTCCTCCAGATAGTCAATCGCACCGCCGTTTTCGGCGTGCACCATCGCCATGCCGCCCAGTCCGGCCAGCAGATCCATCGCCTTGGCGAGGTGATAGTCGTCGGTGGTCCAGCCCTGCTTGATGTAGGGCATAAAGAACTTGAAGGTGCGCACGCCCAACTCCATCACCTGGGGAATGTCGGCTATCTGGCGCGGGGCCTCGAACATCCCGCCGTGCAGCCCGAAATCGGTCAGCGAGTGCGCCAGGCCGTCGTCCATCATCTCGCGCACCTTTTCCAACAAATTGTCGCCGGTGCGGGCGTAGGCATAATGGACGAGCGTGGTCGTGCCGCCATAGGCCGCCACGCGGGAGCAATCTTGCACGCTATCCAGGTAGACCGGGTGGACGTGCACGTCAATGATGCCGGGAAAGACGTACCTGCCGCTGACATCTATCACCTCGCCCGCTCCCGCGCGGGGCAAGTCGGGCGCGACGGCGGCGACGGTCTCGCCCTGCACGCCCACGTCGGCGCGGCGCACGCCGGTGCCGGTGACGACCAACCCGCCGGTCAGTAACAAATCAAATCGTGGCGTCATTTTAACCCCTCCAACTCTTTTATCCTACGCTTTACCTCGTCCGGCAGGGGCGCTTTTTTGTTCTCGCCATAGTCGTATGAGACGACCACCCCGTTCCCCAGGGCCGCGACCTTGCCCAGGCGTCGGCTCAGCACGGCGTACTCCATCGTGAAACGGTCATCCCCGATCTCAGAGACTCGTACCCCCACCGAGACCGTGTCCGGGAAAGTCAACGGTATCTTGAAGCGGCACTGGACGGACGCCAGGATGGGGCCGACGCCGGTGCGCTCCATTATGTCTATCAGCCCCAACTCTCGAAAGTAGGCGATGCGGGCGCTCTCCAGGTAGCGAAAGTAGGTGACGTTGTTGACGTGTTGAAAGGCGTCCATCTCGCCCCAGGCAACGGGGATATCTATGACGACCGGGTAATCTTTCAACTGCTCGCTTCCGTGGGCCATCGTCATTCCTGCGACTTGGACGCCGCCAGCACCTTTTCCGGCGTCAGCGGCAGGTCGGGGATGCGCACCCCCAGCGCGTCCGCCACCGCGTTGGCGACCGCCGGAGCCGCCGGGGTCAACGCCGGCTCGCCGATGCCCTTGGCCCCAAACGGCCCCACGCCGGTGCCCGATTCCAGGATGATCGCCTCGGTAGTGGGAATATCGAGCGTGGTGGGGATCAGGTACTCGGAGAGGGATGGGGTCTGGATGATGCCATCCGCCACCTTGACCTCCTCCATCAGCGCGTAGCCGAGTCCCTGGGCGCTGCCGCCCTGAATCTGGCCCACGGCGGCGGCGCGGTTGATGGCCCGCCCGATGTCGTGGCAGGCGACCGATTTGAGCAGCCGTATCTCGCCGGTGTCCGTGTCCACCGCCACCTCGACCGCGTGCGCCCCAAAGGTGAAATCGGGGAACACGTCCCCGTGCAGGTTCTCCGGGTCGAGCGTCGTGCTAAAGGGAGCGCGGAAGAGGGCCAGGTTGGAAAGCGGCAGGCCGTCCGCCGCGCACATAGCGGCCAGTTCAGCCAGCGGGAGCGAGTTATCCGGATCGTCCCGGACGAACGCCCGCCCGTCCGCCAAATCGAGCTTTTCCGGTGGCTCTTCCAAGTATTTGGCGGCCCGGTCGAGCAGCACCTTGCGCACGTTGCTGGCCGCCTGGTAGACCGCGTTGCCCGACATATAGAGTTGCCGCGTGGCGGTCGAGGTTCCGGCCAGCGGCGTCAGCGCCGAGTCGGTGCTATAGATCGTGGTGTTCTCCAGCGGCACGCCCAACAATTCGGCGCTGATCTGGCACAGGCTGTTCACCTGCCCCGCGCCCAAATCGGGCACGCCGCAGCGGATAACCACGCTGCCATCCAGTTCCAGCCCCACCCAGGCGCGGGAGGTGTCGTGGAACCAGGTGATGCGGCCATAGCTCTGCATGTAGGAGGCAAAGCCGTGCCCGTACCTGACTGCGCCCCGGTCGGGCGGCTTTTCGCCCAGCGCCGCCAGCACCCGCGTGGCCGTCTCCTCCAGCCATGTCGCGCTCTGGATGACCTGGCCGGTGGTGTTCCGGTCGCCGGTCTGGATGTAATTGACCCGCCGCACCTCCAGCGGGTCGAGGCCCAGCGTCTTGGCGATCTCGTCCATCTGCTGCTCGTAGGCCACGGCTGCCTGCGCCGCGCCAAAGCCCCTGAACGCGCTGGTGAACGGGTTGTTGGTGGCGGCAGAGACGCTGTCCACCCTCAAATTGTCCACCCGGTACGGCCCGGTCGAGGCGATGGTGGCGTAGAGCAGCACGTAGGGGCTGAGGTAAGGATAAGCCCCGGCGTCGGAGACCATACTAATTTCGGCGGCGGTGATGCGCCCGTTCTTTTTGACCCCCGTGCGGTGGGTGATGACGAACGGATGCCGCTTGGAGTGAGCCTGGATGGACTCTTCGCGGGTGTAAACCAGTTTGACCGGGCGGCGCGTGTGCTTGGTCAGCAGGGCCAGGAAAATCTCGACCGTGATGTCCTCCTTGCCGCCGAATCCGCCGCCCAACATCGTCCCCTGGATGTGAATTTTGTTGTGCGGCACGCCGATGGCGCGGGCGATGCTGCGGAAATGCTCCACCACCTGCGTGCAGACGCGGATGTTGATCACATCCCGCCCATCTATCCAGGCCACGCCGGCCTCCGGCTCGATGTAGGCGTGGTCAATGAACGGCACGCGGTAGGTGTTTTCCACGATCACGTCGGCGACGGCGAACCCGGCCTCCACGTCCCCCTTGCGGATTTTCCAACTGGCGACGACATTGTCCGGCTCATAGACCACCGGAGCGCCCGGCTCGAGCGCCTCCTGCGGGTCAAAGACGCCCGGCAGCGGCTCGTACTCGATCTCGATCAGTTCCAGCGCCTGCTCCGCCAGCGATAACGTCTCGGCGGCCACCAGCGCGATTGGCTCACCGGCAAAGCGGACCCTGTCGGAGGCCAGCACCGGCGCGTCCGATCCTTTGCGCCGCTTTTGTCCGGTCTGACCGGGCATATCCGTGACCAGCTTGCCGTCCGGCAGGTCATCCGCGGTCAACACACAGGCGACGCCCGGCAGCGCCCGCGCCCGGCTCACGTCCAGCCGCTTGATGCGGGCCGAGGCTTTGCTGCTGCGGAAGACTTGGGCATGCAACATATTCGGCATTGTGAAATCCCCGGCGTAGACGGTCGTGCCGGTCGTCTTGCCGAGCGCGTCCACGCGGCGCAATGGCCTGCCGACCACGCGCAGCGCGGGCAATTCTACTTCCGGTAGTGGTTTAGCTGTGTATTTCATTCGATTTCCTCCATCCTCTCCGCCGCCAGTTGCACCGCCTCGATAATCTGCCCGTACCCCGTGCAGCGACAGAGGTTGCCGGAGAGCGCCGCGCGAATCTCGTCCACGCTGGGATGGGGGTTGCTATCGAGCAGCGCTTTGGCGGAGATGATCATCCCCGGCGTGCAGTAGCCGCACTGCGCGGCCCCGACGTCGGCAAAGGCCGCCTGCAAGGGATGGGGCGCGTCCATCGTCCCCAATCCAGAGTTGGTGACGATTTCGGCCCCCTCTGCCTGCCAGGCCAGCACCAGGCAACTGTTGACCGCCTGCCCGTCGAGGAGCACGGCGCACGCGCCGCAGTCCCCTTTCTCGCAGCCGTTCTTGACGTCGGTGTAACCCAGGTCGCGCAGGGCGGTCAGCAGCGTCGTGTTGGGGGCCAGGGCGACCTGATGAGTGCGTCCGTTGATGTTGAGTGTGGTGATTTTTGGTTTCATGTGTGTGCCTCCATAGGTATTGGTAAGGAGTAGGGAGTAGGGAGGGTGGGGATTATTGATTGTTCATTCTTCTTTTCGTGCTGGCTACGAGGCCGTTGAGCAACCGCCCGACGGTCTCTGCCTGTGCCATCAAAGAGTCCTGGGATGAGATGTACCAAGTCTTTTGATAGGATGAAAAAGTATTTGATTTCTTCCAGAGAACCCTCCGAGATGTTGTAAAAGCGGGCTTTGTCTCGCAATCCAACCCGTTTGAATCCCTCTGCAATGTTGGCCGGTATTGAGACCGCTGCCCTACGCATTTGCGAAACCAGCCCAAAACGCTCGTCACTGGGGTACTTTTTTGTGACCTCGTACACCATCAGAACCAACTTGTGTGCCTCTTTCCAAACATCCAGTTGGCGAAAGTGCAAAATCTTTCCCCCCATACCCCCTCCCCCCTACTCCTTACTCCTTACTCCCTACTCCATACCCCCTCTTCCCAACATCCGGCGCACGAGCGATTCCGTCACCTGTTTACGATAGGCGGCGGAGGCCCGCACGTCGTCAATTGGACGGGCGGCCCCAGCGGCGAGCCGGGCGGCCTGGGCGATGAGTTCTTCGGTCAAAGGGTGGCCGGTCAGTGCGTCCTCCGCCTCGCGGGCGCGGATGACGCGCGGCGCAACCGACCCCAGCGCAATGCGGGCCTTTGAGCAGCGCCCGTCCGTATCCTGCTCCAGCAGCACGGCGACGCTGATGACGGAGATGGCGTCCGCCTTACGCAGGCCGATTTTGTAAAAGGCGGCCCGGCTGCCGGGCGCGGGGACGGCCCAGCGCACGGCGGTCAACAGTTCGTCGGGACGGCGGGCGGTGCGGCGCACGCCGAGCAAAAAGTCGTCCAGCGGCAGCCAGCGCGTCCCCGCCCGGCTGCTCAGTTCCACTTCCGCATCCAGCGCCAGCAGCGGGGGGGCGCTGTCGGCGGCGGGAGAGCCGTCCACCAAATTTCCGGCGAGTGTGGCGCGGTTGCGCACCAGGGGACTCGCCAGCACGGCGGCAGCCTCGCGCAACAACGCGCCGTGCGCGGCGACGAGTGGGTCGCGCAGCAGTTGGGCAATGGTCGTGCCGCCGCCCACGACGATGTGCCCGTTCTCACGGCGAATCCCGCGCAGCTCATCCAGCGCGGCGACGTTCACCAGCACGGGCGGGCGGTGGCGACCGGAGCGCATGTCGGGGATCAGGTTCGTGCCGCCGGATAGCGGCACGGCCTGCGGCGCATCCGCCAGCATGTCCAAAGCCTCCAACAACGTTTGGGGCATCAACAAGTCAAATTCGGGTAACATATAGCCTCCCTTGTTTCAGTTGTCACCGGCTGAGAGAACCGGTGACGGATACTTTATGGGACGCTGCCTGTTCACGGCGGCGCGGCGTCCCGTTTCACTTGCTCTGTTGCCTGTAATATCGTTTGTACTCGTCCAAAAAGTCGGGGCCGGGTGCGCTCTTGTACTTGCCGTAGAACAACTTGTCCGCCCACACCATCCATTTCTGGTGCGGCCCCGCGATGGTGGCCGGGATGGACATCAACCTGTGGAACAGGGTGTGCGGCTTGGTCCAGGGACAGGCCATCATGCAGACGCTACAATCGGTGCCGACCGTGTGCCAGTAGCGGTAGCAACTCTCTTCGTTCAACTTCCACTTTTTGATTCCGTTGTACTCGACCTTATCCCCCAGCGGGATGGAGTGGCTGGGACAAGCCTCGGCGCAGATTTTACAGTTCTCGCAAAAGGACTGGATTCCCAGGTCAACCGGCGCGTCGTGGGCCAGCGGCATATCGGTGGTGACGATAGCCAACCGCACCGCCAGCCCAAACTCGCGCGTCATCAGGTATCCGGCGCGGGAGAGTTCCCCCAGGCCGCAGTCCACGGCGACCGGCACGGCGAGTACCTGGTAGTTATCCAGGTGATGGGCGCGGGCCGAGTAGCCCAGCATACGGATATAGTCGGCCAGTTGCACCGCGACCCACGCGCCGGTGGCGTACCCTTTGGCCGTCGCCAGCAGGGTCGGAAAGTCCGGCCCGGTGCTGGACATACGGCGATCCATCTGAAAGGCCATTGCAATGGCGTGATGGTGGCGGCTGAGGTCAATCGGCGTGCCCAACCGCAGGAGACCCTCCTTGTTCGCCCCCCTGCCCACGTGGGTATAAGTCCACTCCTGGCGCAAGGGGCCGATTCTTACCAGGTCAGCCCCCATGAAGCGGGCCAACCCCTTTACCTTTTGCGCCGCGCGTTCCGGCGAAATCTCGACCTGGTCGGGGGCCGGTTCTCCATCCACAAACTTTTCGGCGCCAACTTTGGCAGAGGCGGCGAACTGTGCCTCGGACATCATCTCGTCGGCAGGGCAGGCCGTTTTGCCCAACTCGGACATGCGGCTGACTTTGGCATCGTACTCCAGATGCTCAGGATGCGCCGCGTAGTAGGCTTCATAGTCGGGGCCGTCGCCCCCCAGGTAGCGGAAGAGGTCGTTGCGGGCAAACACAATGTCCCGCTCGTCCCAGCGATGAATCTCTCCCACGATATCGCGCGTGTAGGTCGGCTCCTTTACCTGTTTAGCCAACTGGTTGTCCTCCCGGTGTGTCTGCGGCCCTGACCCGCACCAGCAGCGAGAGCAAGAGCATCAGCCCGCCCAGCGCGGCCAGTCCGGCGGCCACGCCGAATCTGTCGGCCAGTGCGCCCAGCAGCGGGGCCAGAATCGCCATGATGATGGTGGTCGCCTGTGCCTCCACCGAAAGCCCGGAGGCCATGACGCGGTTCGAGATTTGGTCGCTGATAAAGGCGACGCTCATCGGCTTGCGCAGGTTTTGCAGGACATAGAACCCGACAAAGACCAGAATCGAGACGATGACCCATTGATAGTGCAAGGCGATACCGGCGACGAACAGGGAAGCGGCCCCGATGAGAAAGGTCGTGTTGATGGCACGGGAGAGGTCGCTGAACCGCTTGCTGAAGCGGGCTGAATTCTTGGACGAGTAGCTGGTCAGCAGGTAGACCACAAAGTAGACGCCGCCGATGATGACGGCGGAGCGTTGCGTCTCGTCCACCATCAACAGTACCGGTAGGGAGAGCGCGAACGTCTTGAGGATCGGTTGCAGGTACTCTTTGCTGCCCTTGAAAAAGGCGGTAAAGCTGGAACTGTTCATAATTGCCCGCATCGCCGCGCCATCCCTAAAGATGGAAAGGAACGTCTTGAGCGTCGCCCGCATCTGCTCTTTGATCATCCCCGTGTGCATCTCGACCAGTTGGCCGTCCAGTTCGCGGGGGTAGCTCGCCAGGTTGATCAGGTCGAGGACGTAGGGGATGATGGTGGCGACGAAAATGTAGCGATAGTCGCCGGTGTAGAAAACGAGCGCCGCCGCCAGCAGCGCGTTGATGGCCGAGCCGAATTGTGAGGCGGCGCGGGTGCTGCCGTAATACTCCACCTTGAGGTCTTGCATCTGGTTGAGGTCGAGGTACTCGAGGATCAGCGCCTTGTGCGTCCCGGAGCGGAGCGCCTCCCCCAGCGCAAAGCAGAGCATCGCCAGGGCGTAGGCGTAGAAATTGGGAAAGAGGAAAAAGATGACAAAGGAAACGATGTAGGCGCTAAAGGCCATCACCATAGAGCGGCGGCGGCCAAATGCATCAGCGTAGACGCCGGTGGGGATCTCGAGGATGTTGGTCGCCAGGTCGCGGATGGAGTAGAGCAGGCCGATTTGGAGGAAGGAGAGTCCCCCGGCACGGAAGAACAGGATGATGAAAGGCTCGAACAGCCGCAGGTTCTTGAGAAAGCCGTACAGCGCGAACTTGTAGAACATTTTGTCTTTTTTCAACGACATATTGCCACTCTTTCAGGTTGTGTGCTCGGCCACGCCGCCGCATCCGTGATGCGGCGGGAGCGAACGATGACTACCGACCGGCAGGCCCGCCGGCGCTGGGTTCGACCGCTGTTGTCCCGCGTGCCTGCAATTCCAGCAGCACCCGCAGGTCTTCCAGGTCTTTGGGACGGGCCGCCGCACGTTTCATCTTGATCAGGTCGTCCAGACTGGCAAAGCCGGCCGCCGTCGCGCCGATGTGCCCCGCGATGCGTCCGGCCCAAACTTGCTCGAAGGTGACGCCGGCCACGTGCGGGTGGATGTCGGTCTCGACCAAATATTGCCGGATGAGCACCTTTTTGGTGCGCAGGTCATCCACCGTCACGTCGGACATGTCGTAGCCGAATGCCTGCAAGGCGTCCCGCGTGCGGCGGCAGTTTTCGGGCGTCGCCGCGATAAAGATGTCAATATCAAGCGTCGCCCGCGCATAGCCGTGAATCGGGAAAGCGGTCGCGCCGATGATGACGTAACGCACCTTATACGCGTTTAACGATTTCAACAGGCTCTCGATGTCCATATTCCAATAACATTTCCTTCAGATGACGGGAGCGGCGGAACATCATCTCGAACCGTTGCTGCACGGTGAGGCTCGCCAGATAATCCAACTCGAAGCGCAGTTCACGCGCGGCGTCCTGCTCTTGCGCCCCGATTTTGAGGATGCCCTGCGCCGCCTCGCTGTTGGCCGTCATTCTCGCCCTCGCTATCCACCCGCGTTACTCTGCGCCGCCGCCTGTTCCACCGCCCGCACGATGGCCGCGTATCCGGTGCAGCGGCAGCGGTTCCCCTTGAGGTAATCCCGTATCTCCCCCTCTTCGGGGCTGGGGATGGTATCCAGCAGGCTCTTGCTCATTATCAACATCCCCGGCGTGCAGTAGCCGCACTGGAATGCGTTCTGCTCGATGAAGGAGGTTTGCAGCGGGTGGAGTGTGCCGTCCGGCGCTTGCAGCCCTTCGACCGTCAGCACGTCTCCGCCGTCCGCCGCGACTGCCAGCACCAGGCAGGCCAGCACCGGATGACCGTTCAGCAGCACGGTGCAGGCTCCGCACTCGCCGATGCCGCAGCCGTACTTGGCCCCGGTCAACCCCAGCCGCTCCCGCAACACGTTCAGCAGCAACTCGTTGGGCCGCACCCGCAGTTCGCGCCGCGTCCCGTTCACCGTCAGCGTGATTTCGTGCTCCGCGTCCCACGAGACGTGTTGCGTATTGCGTGTTGCGTATTGCGTATTGCGTGTTGCGTGTTGCGTGTTGCGTATTGCGTGTTGCGTATCCTCGCTGTTGCCCGGCTCCGCCGCCCGCTCCCAGGCCGCCAGCAGCGCGTCGTGCGTCAATACCCTGACGGCCTGACGGCGGTAAGCGGCGCTAGAGCGCACGTCATCAATGGGGGTGACGGTCTGCGCGGCGATGCGGCCCGCCTCCAGCGCCAGTTCCGCGCTAAAGGGTTGCCCAATGAGGGCCTGTTCCGCTGCCGGCACCCGCATCGCAGTCGGCCCGACCGCACCGTAGGCCAAGCGGCAATCCACGACCGTCTCCCCCTCCCGCACCAGGAGCGCGGCGACACTCGCCTTGGCCAGATCCGCCTCCACGCGGGAGATTTTGAGGAAAGCGCTGCCGGTGTGCGGACGTTGCGGCGGCAGATTGATGCCGGTCATGATTTCGCCGCGCCGCAGGGCGACCCGCCCCGGCCCAACGAGAAAGTCTGCCAGGGACGTCGTCCGCTCCCCATCCGGCCCGACGAGCGTGAGTTGGGCTTCCAGCGCCAGCAGCGCCGGGACGGTGTCGGAGGCTGGGGAGCCGTTGCAGATGTTCCCGCCCAACGTGCTCATCATCTGGATTTGGGTGGAGCCAAAGGCGGCGCAGGCGTCGGAGAGAGCGGTGTAGCCGCTCTGGACGGGGGCGGAATCCCGCAGCGTGCGGATGGCGGCCAGTGCGCCGATGGTCAGGCCATCGCCGGTGGGCGTGATGTTGTCCAGCCCCGGCAGTTTGGCGATGTTGATGACGCGCTCTGGGGCGCGTTGTTCCAGCTTCATCCAGACGAGCAGGTTGGTGCCGCCGGCCAGCACCTGCGCTCGCCCGTCGGATGCGGCCAGCAGGGAGATGGCCTCGTCCAGTGAGGCCGGTTCCAGATAATCGAATTCGTTCACCAGGATGTGGGTATTGGTCATGGTTGCTCCTTGAGAACAGGATGGGCAGGATTTACGTTAACCCAAAGTAAAAAGTGTTTTCGGATGGATCAACGGCAAAGCGGATGCGATTCAGAAAGCCGTCCAAACCGATGAAATTGGGATGCGGCCAAACTACGCCGGGACGCAGTTTGGGGACAAAGACGGTGGCGTCAACGTCGAGGTCGTCGCCGCCGCGTTCAGCCCGCAAGCCTATTTTTACCCTGACCAGTTTGCCGATATATGATATTCCTCTGATTGACAATCGCGCACTGGGAATATAGCCAAGCTGCACGTAACCCGGCATTATGTCTGGTGCAAAGATGCACCACGGAGCGCCGGTATCCACGATGGCTTGAACGGTTGCTTGTCTCCCCACGGTGACAGTGAGCACTATGCGGGCAACCTGTTCTTCGTCTGGGTAAGAATCCTCGTAATGGGCAGCTCCGGTTGCGAATCCGCCAGAGATGAGCGTATCTGTAAACTGGGACATCATAACACCCGCGTCACGATTGTGCTGGCGGCGTCTTCATCCTCACCGATGAGTGGTTTGATCACATCGAAAGAGTAGGCCGCTCCCAGGAGACGACCCTCGCGCACGGCTATCCACTGTCCCTTGTATTCGCCAGCGTGCTCCCGCAGCCACATTCTGGAGTCGTCCAGCCCTTTGGCACGGGGCAGGTATGTTACTTGAGCCTTTGGCGGGGCCAACACCCGCGCCGCTCGCTGCACTCGTTCGTGGTCGGGGAACAGCCGCCCGCCGAGTTGGGCCAACTCGACCGCCAGACGGGACATTTCCATACTGAGCGCCAAATCGAGGGCGGTGGTCAGGTCATCCGGCGAGCGTGTGGCCCAATCTATTTGTTCGACCAACTCCCCAAAGGCACGGTACTCTTTGTTCTTGGCGTACTCGCGCAACGCCGCAATGTCGTCCGTGGGGGCGGATGGGGCGGCTTCCTCCGCCGTCACAGCACGTAGACCGCGCTCCAATATCTCTGGCAGCCGGTCGTGGACGCGCTGCAATTGCTCCCATAGTGACGTGGGAACCTGAATTGTGATTTCCATGCTCATATCATCACCTCTCCGGCCTTGTTACGGGTACTCGCCGGCACGAATCAGACTCTGCCTTTCCACGACCCGGTCGGGATGGTTGAGTTGCAGTATTGCCACAGTGACACGTCCTTCCGGCGTCAATGGCACGATGGTCGCTCCATCAAGCCGGAAGTGGTCACCCCAGCGTTGGGTGCGCGGGTTGAAGAAGGATACCAACTGCCCGGTCTCTGGGTCGAGCGAACCGAGGTCGGTGCCCTTGAATCGGTTGCAATAGGGGCATGCCAGCGCCAGGTTGTCCGCAAAAGTGCCACCGCCGTGTTTCTCGGCGATGATGTGCTCGATTTCAAAGGTCAGGAACGAAGCCGCTTGCGGATACAGGCAGTATTCGCAACGTCCTCCGGCCCACTCGTGAACCAGCCGACGGAGTGCGGTCGGGATACGGGTGCGTGTCATTGTTGCTGCGCTAGCTCTTGGTAGGCGTGCGCCTTTGCCAGACGTACCAGGTGCTCCAACGTCAGATGACGCTCTAGCTCGGCCTCCTCGCGCCGGGAAAGCGTACCATCTTTGTTGCGCTGCAACAACTCACTGACCCGTTCCTGGAGTCCCGCCGATGGGCGGATGGATAGCACTTGCTCCGGCAACGGGCGACTGGCTAACAGTTCCATAATGGCGTCCTCGTCCTGGAAGCTGCGCGGTTGTCTGCTCGCCGTCACCTCGCGCAAGGCGAACTCTAGTACCTCTGGCAGTTGGTCACGGACGCGCTGCAACCTGCGTCCCAACGACGTGGGAACCTGAATTGTGATTTCCATGCTCATATCATCACCTCACGGCGGTTGAAACCGCCCCTGGCGGGCCGTTGGCCGGTCGCCCGCCTGCGCGGGCGGGGCATTAGCCTCCCACAGGTGCGACGCACCTCTGGCGTTCAGCGGTTGAAACCGCCCCTGGCGAGCCTGGCGGCCGGTCGCCCGCCTGCGCGGACGAGGCACACGGCGGCGGCGTCCACGCAGGTGGGACGCCCGGCTTTAGCCCGCCAGCGGCGACTTTAGTCGCTCCAAAATCCGCTCCGGCGTGATAGGCAACTCGTAAAAGCGCACCCCAATCGCGTTGTAGAGCGCGTTGGCATAGGCCGCCGCGACCGGGTTGGTGGCCGCTTCGCCGATGCCCTTGGCCCCGAACGGGCCGCTCGGCTCGTAGCTGTGCGCGAACTGGATGGCGACCTCGTCCAGGTGCGGACTTTCGCCGATGGCCGGCGTCTTGGCGTCCACCCAATAGCCGCCGGAGGCGAGTTGACCGTCCGCCCGCCACTCGTTCCGCTCGTAGAGCGCGTACCCCGCCCCTTTGGAAAGCCCACCTTCCAACTGTCCGGCTGCCATGTGGGGATTGATGACCGTGCCACAATCGCTGCCCAACACCGCCTTGAGCGTCCGCACCCGCCCGGTCCAGGTGTCCACCTCCACCTCCACAAAGACGGTGACGTAGGCCGGCGGGCAGTTGACCGGGCGATAGCTCTCCACCGCCGCCAGAGTCTTCCAGCTCTCGCTCCAACAGCGGGTGGCGAGTTCAGAGAGCGTCATGCGCCGCTCCGGGATGTTGGGGGCGTAGATGACCGCCTGCCCGCTCTCCGCGTCCGGCCGCAAATCGAGCGCCTCCGGCATCACGTTCAGGTAGCGGGCCGCCGTCTCCAGAATCTCGCGCCGCACCGATTGGGCCGCCTTGAGCGCCGCGCCGCCGCCGGCGTAGACGCCGCGCGTGGCGTGGGTGACGCAATCGTAGACCGAGGTGCGCGTCTCGCCCGGAGCCAGGTCAACCTTGTCCAGCGGTACGCACAACTCTTCCGCCACCAGCTTGGCGACCGCCTCCAACGTCCCGCCGCCGTGATCCATCAGCGCGGTGATGACGTCCACCGAACCATCAACGTTGATTTTAACCATCGCGCCGGAAAAGTCAATCACGTCCCCCGGCTGGGGTGCGCCCGCGCTGGAAGTGTGAAAGCCCCGCGCCAGCCCAATCCCGCGCCGATACCGCTCCCCCCTTTCTCTCCCTCCCCGTTCCGACGGGGGGGGTAGGGGGAGGGATGTGCGCCGTTCCCAGCCGATGGCCTCAGCGCCGCGCCGCAACAGTTCCGGCACGCCGTCGCTCTGGACGACGGAGCGCACCAGCGGCCCCTGTCCCCAAAATGTATCCCCCAGGCCGACGTAATTCTTGAGCCGCAGATCGAGCGGATCCATCCCCAGCTTTTCGGCCAGTTCATCAATCAGCGACTCGGTGGCGAACGTCACCTGCGGGTTGCCGAACCCCTGCATGGCGCAGGAGATGGCCTTGTTGGTGTAGACCGCCGTACCCTTGTAGCGCACGCTGGGAATCTTGTAGAGCGAGACCAGCCAGCCGACGCACACCCCCAGGAAGGAATAGGCCTGGATGTTGTGAGCGCCGATGTCGGCGATCATCTCCATCTCCGCGCCGAGCAGCGTGCCATCTTTTTTGGCTGCCAACTTGAGCGCGATCTGCGCCCCGTAGCGAGTGTGGTCGTGGGCATCCTCCTCGCGGGTCAGGGTCAGCTTGACCGGACGGTTGGCCTTGAGCGCCAGCGCCGCGCAGATGGGGATGGGCGGGTTCATCTGGATGCTGGAGCCAAACGTCCCGCCGATGGGGACGCGCTTGACGTTGATCTTGCTCAAGGGAATCTCGAAAATCTGGCCCAACAGGATGCGCACGTTGTGGATGGATTGCGTCGTCGGCCAGACGGTCAGCCCGCCGTCCGGCTCCGGACGGACGACGACCGACTTGGTCTCCATCTGGGCGTGATAGATTTTCTGCGTCTTGAACGTCCCCTCGACCACCACGTCCGCCTCGGCAAAGGCCGCGTCCACGTCCCCCTCCTCCACCTCCCGCTCGCAGGCGACGTTGTGCTCGATGGGGATTTCCGCGTCCCCCCAGTCCACCGTGTCGTAAATCGGCGCGGCGTCCGGCTGCATGGCCGCGACGGGATCGGTCAACACAGGCAGCACCTCGTACTCGACCTTGATGGCGCGGACGGCCCGCTCGGCCAGTTCCTCAGTCTCCGCCGCCACCGCCGCCACCGCCTCCCCCATGCGGCGGACTTTATCGGCCAGGACGTAGTGATCTTTGTGCAGCACTTGAGGGATGGTGATGATGCGCTCGTTGTAGCGCACGTGGGGGACGTCGTCCCAGGTGATGACGACCACGCCCAGCGATTCGGCCCCGCTGGTGTCAATTGATTTGACGCGGGCGTGGGCGTGGGGGCTGGCGAGGATGCGCCCGTGCAGCATGCCCGGCAGACTGATGTCAGTGGTGTACTTTTCCCGCCCCGTGACGCGGGCGACGCCGTCCTTGCGCGGGGTGACTGTGCCTAGTGTGTGAAATGTGTGTTGCTCCATTGCCTCATTCCTTGAAAGTCAACTTCTGTTGCTCGTTGGATGCCAAACCTCAAGCTAGCCCCAGGTAATGCTCTTTGATATGAACGTTGCGAGACAGTTCGTCACTGTGCCCTTCGAGGACAATGTTTCCATTCTCAAGCACGTATCCTCGGTCGGCAAATTCTAGGGCATAGGTCATGTTCTGTTCCACCAACAGTACCGTCAGACCCAACTCTCTCAGCGATTGCAGCTTTTGATATATTTCGTCCACCAGTTTGGGGGCCAGGCCCAGTGAAGGTTCGTCCATCATAAGCAAGCGTGGGCGGGATGCCAGGCCGCGTCCTATGGCAAGCATCTGTTTTTCACCGCCGCTGAGAGTGCGCGCCATCTGGCTCTGCCGTTCTGCAAGCACGGGGAAGATTTCGAAAATTTCTTCCAGTACACCGTCTTTGAGATTGGCCCGGTTCACGTAAGCGCCCATCAGCAAGTTGTCCTTGACAGTCATATTGGGGAAAGGCCGCCCCCCTTCGGGAATGTAAGAGATTCCAACTCTGGTCACATCGTGGGCTTCCATTCCCTCGATGTGTTGGTTTACAAAAGCA